>NZ_JASPIX010000013.1:0-62596 GCF_030229735.1 Corynebacterium sp. MSK074 | reverse complement strand
CTTCGGTGACACCGTAGTCATTATCGGTGAAACTCCTTCTAGATCAGAGCCTCACACACAAACTTCCTGACACCCTCACAACCGTCGGCGCCGGCACTCTGCACTAGGAATGGTCAGTCCCGTCGACTTCGAAAACCACATTGGTCTAACCACCAGTAGAAAAGAAATAGCTGCCTAAACACTAGGTAGCCCCACTACGTGTCCACGATTTGCGGGCAACCCCAACCGTGGCAAACGTCATGGAAAGTTTCATTAACGCAGGGCAAATACACGGCTTTCCGCAATCCACCCTCACCGACAACGGCCGAGCATTCACAACCAGCGCCGATCGGACAAACCCCGCACGAAACGGCTTCGAGCAACTACTCATCGACCTAGGAATCAAGCAGAAAAACGGCAAACCCTACCATCCCCAAACCCAAGGAAAAGTCGAACGCTTCCACTACACCCTTAAACTAGCCCTTTCGAACAAAACACCAGCTCACAACCTCGATGAACTCAACGCTCAGCTAAAAGAAATCATCGGATACTACAACTACAAACGCCCCCATAGAGCCCTAAACAGAACCACCCCCGCAGAAGCCTATACAGCCCTACCAAAAGCGCATCCAACAGAAATCAAACCAGACCGCGACTACCGACTACGCACCGACAAAGTAAGCACCAACGGCAAAACAACCCTGCGATGGGGCGGCAAACTACGCCGCCTCTACATCGGACGCAGATGGGGCGGACAACCCATCACAATGGTCTGCGTCGACAACCATGTCGGCATCAAAATAACCGCCACCGGGGCACAAATCGCCGCCTGCACACTCACCGAAGAAAAGATCTACTACAACAAGAAAGACAACAAACTCAGCCCCCAACGGGGCAACTGAAAACGAAAAATCTCGAGACACCGACCGGAACGATGTCTCGAGACTTCACAGTTGTGCCCGAGGGGGGACTTGAACCCCCACGTCCGTTAATAGGACACTAGCACCTCAAGCTAGCGCGTCTGCCATTCCGCCACCCGGGCAGGGTGTTTGTCAGCCTCTCGGCTGGGCACTCCGATACTGTATCCTGCTCGAGGCTTGCTTTACAAATCGCCTGCGTGTGGCGTGAAAAAGCAAATATTAACGGCGTGTGGAAATACATGGTTGTAAGTCTGGGTAGGGGCTTTCCACGTGTGCAGCAGAATTTATGCAGGCCGCGGCGGTTACACCACATCGACATCGCCTTGTGAGGTGGGGTACAAATGGGTCTATGACTTCTTACGCAGATGATTCTCGGTTTCCTGGTCCAGATCCTTACGCACCGCTGCGCGATGTCCCTTCCTTCGTTCTCTCGTCCACTGATGTGGTGGAAGGAGACGAGCTGCAGGAAAAGCTCCGCGCCCCAGAGAACGTATCGCCTCAGCTTGCCTGGTCTGGACTGCCGGAAGGCACCAAGTCCCTGGCCGTGACCTGTTTCGACCCCGATGCGCCAACAGCTTCTGGTTTCTGGCACTGGGCGGCGTTCAATATCCCCGTCGAGGTAAGCGAGCTGCCTACCAATGCCGGTGCCGCCGAGGACTTGGGTATTGACGGCGTCATCAGCTTGCGCAACGACTCGGGCGAGCGCACCTACTTCGGTGCGAACCCGCCTGTCGGACACGCCCCGCATCGCTACCTTTACGCCGTCCATGCAGTCGATGTAGAGAAGCTCGATATCGATCCAGATGCTTCGCCGACCGTGCTTGGGTTCAACCTGCATTTCCATGCTCTTGGTCGCGCCATTTTGTGGGGCTGGTACGAGGCGAAGTAATGGCTAGTGGCTCTACTTCATCGCAGCCTAGCCCGCCGACGGCGCTGCGGGTGGGCGGCGCCTTCATGGTGGTCGCATTCGTGCTGGTCCTCTTTGCATTAATCTCCGTCTTCACGGATGGTTGGGGTGCCGATTTCGAATGGACGTATTCCAAAGTGGCGATTATTGTCGCCGCGATCATCGTCGGCGCCTTTAGTACCATGAGCAAAAGTCAGGCGGGAAGCCGCGCGCAGGTTGCAGCGTTGGTCATCGCCATTGTGATTATTGCAGCAAGCCGCTTTGTGCCCGGCGATATCCTATTCACGCAACCACAGTTTTGGGTCGTGTTCTACGCCGGCTTCGCGGTGTTGTGCGCACTGATTCTCAAGCGCAGCGCCATGTCGCAGACCTAGTCAGCACCGCAAAGATTAAGGGTCCGCCTACTTCCTCTGCGTGCAGCAGGAGAGGTAGGCGGACCTTGTGTTGTGCAACCTTGGGTCGGACTAATCCAAAGGCTTCCAGGGGAGGCCGGAACCAACCGCCTGGGAAATATTGCTCAAACCGTGGGCACGGATTTGAGCGGCAATGCCGCGGTGGATATCGCGGATCCAGTCCGGACCACCGTAGATGAGACCGGTGTAGCCTTGCAGTAGGGAAGCACCGGAAGTGATGCGCTCCCATGCTTGCTCCGGCGTGGAGATGCCACCCACGGAGATGAGGGTGAGCTGGTCGCCGACTCGCTCATTGAGGCGGCGCAGTACCTCTAGGGAGCGCTCGGCTACCGGAGGGCCGGATACGCCACCGGCACCCATCTCCTTTACCTCGGCGGCTGGAGTCTTGAGTCCCTCGCGGGAAATGGTGGTATTTGTCGCTACAATTCCGTCGAGCCCGAGCTCGAGGGCTAGGTTTGCCACGGCGTCAACGTCAGCATCAGAAAGATCCGGGGCAATTTTCACCAGCACCGGAACCGCGGTGCATTCTTGCACGGCGGAGAGAATGGGGCGCAGCGATTCCACTGCTTGCAGGTCGCGCAGGCCCGGGGTATTCGGCGAAGAAACGTTGACCACCAGGAAATCTGCCAAGTCGCCCAATACCGACGCGGAGCGGCGGTAATCTTCTACTGCATGCTCGGCAGGGGTGACTTTGGTTTTGCCAATATTGATGCCAATGACATCGCTGTAGCGACGCTTGCGCAGGTTTTCTGCGGCGGCCGCTGCACCTTTATTGTTAAAGCCCATCCGATTCAAGATGGCCTTATCGGCCTTGAGGCGGAAAAGCCGCGGAGCAGGATTGCCAGGCTGTGCTTGGGCGGTGACGGTGCCCAACTCTGCAAAGCCAAAGCCAATGGGAGCCCACGTATCAGCGGCCGCGGCGTTTTTATCAAACCCGGCGGCAAGTCCCAACGGGCGGGGGAATTCTACTCCGAAGACCTCTTGGCGCAGCACTGGATCGTTGACCGGCAGGATCTTTGCCAGGGCTCGGTTGGCTGGCCCGGCGGCTTGGAGTCCGCTGAGCGCAGTGTTAATAATCTCGTGGATGCGCTCTGGGCTCAGCTTAAACATGCCCCGCAGAGCAAGCTGGTAGGCCTGCGCGCGCAGTTGGTCAATAGTGCTGGTCATGGTGTTAAGACTCCTTCTTCAGGTGCGGGGTGTCCACGAACTGTAGCCCGTGGCCGGTGGCGGAGGCGGCGACAAAGGTGCCGTCGCCAAGCACGGCAATATTCTGCGCATCCGGCACGGTCGAGAGATCTCCGCGCAGCTCTGGTACGCCTTTGCCAATTTCATAGGCATGAGCCTTATTGGTATCGGTGGCGCTCACCCACGCCAGATTGCGCTTATTATCCCAGGCTACGCCCCACGGGGTGCCCTCTACGTTGCCGTATTGGTGCAGGCGGACGACGTCATCGGACGTGTAGATAGCCAAGCGGCCGCCCTCGGTATCGGAGGCGAGGACCACACCGTTATCGCCCACCGCGATGCTGCCGACTCCCTGGCCAACGCGCAGTCGGCCGCCCGCGCGATCATTCGTCCAGTCCACGTTTTGGATGGTGGAATCCTCTCGGTGGATGCGCACCACTCCGTCATCGCCGGAGGAATTGGGCACGGCCAATAGCTGGTCCGAGCCGGCTTCCACCTCGATATCACCGTCGCGCTTACCGTCTTTATAGACGCCTACCGTGGTGGAATCGGCCGAGGTGGCAAAGATCTCGCCGCTGGAAAGCTGGGTGGCGGCGGTAACGGGGGAGTCCTCTTCCATATCGACCTCTTGGGGAGAGTCCGGGGATGCAGGATCGATGAGGAGAACCTTGTCCGGGCAGGCGAGCACGAAGCCCGATTCCGAAGAACTGAGGTCGCCACACTCCGCAGAAATGTCTAGCGAGGTAGCCTTCTTCTCTTCAAAATCCTTCTGGCTACCGATGAGAAGCTCGTCCTTGGTGCGCACTGCCAGCGAGTCATCAAAGGCGGCAAGGTCAGTGATGTCTCCCTCAAGGTCAACCACAGTGCCTTCTGGATCCGCCTTAGCCGGGGAGGCCGCTGGGGTGGCATTGCCCTTGACCGCGGTCTCTGGATCGGCGCCCACGCCCACTTCGGGCTGGCAGGCGGCCAACGCGGTGGCGCTAAGCGCCAGCAAACTAGAAAGGATAAGTGCGGAGCCAGATTGAGATTTCACGGCTACTAATCCTAACAGCGCGCGTTGTAAAAACTCGAAGCCCAGCGCGGCTGTAGTGTGAAGCGGGTGATTTCTAATACCGCAACTGACGCTGTTTCTTGGGCGCAGGTCATTGTTTTGTCCATCGTGCAGGGGCTTACCGAGTTTCTTCCGGTAAGTTCCTCCGGTCACCTGCGCATTGTTTCCGAGCTTTTTTGGGGCAACGACGCCGGCGCTTCCTTCACCGCCGTTATCCAGCTGGGCACGGAGTTGGCTGTGCTGGTCTATTTCGCCCCAATGATTTGGCAGATTCTCTCCGGCTGGTTCCGTGGCTGGGCTGATAAGTCCTCTCGCGGCCAGGACTGGCGCATGGGGTGGATGGTCATCGTGGGTTCCATTCCCATCGGAATTGTCGGCCTCGCATTCGAGGATGCGATTCGTGGCGCCCTGCGCAACCTGTGGATTACCGCCGCAATGCTCATTCTCTTCTCCTTGGTCTTCATCGCTGCAGAAAAGATGGGTAAGAAGGAACGCAGCTTTGACCAGTTGACCATGAAAGATGCCATTGTTATGGGCCTGTGCCAATGCTTGGCGCTCATTCCGGGTGTTTCCCGCTCCGGCGGCACCATTTCCGGCGGTCTATTCCTGGGGCTGGACCGCGAAGTGGCAACGCGCTTTAGTTTCTTGCTCGCCATTCCGGCTGTGCTGGCTTCGGGGCTTTTCTCGCTTCCCGACGCCTTTTCTCCCGAATCCGGCCAAGCCGCCTCCGGCCTGCAGCTTCTGGTCGGCACTGGCATCGCTTTTGTACTGGGCTACGCCTCCATTGCGTGGCTACTAAAGTTCGTGGGCAACCACTCCTTCTCCTGGTTCGCCGCCTACCGCATTCCAGTTGGCATCCTCGTAATGATCCTCCTGGCACTGGGAGTCCTGCAGCCGCTCTAAGACACACCGCGTTAGTATGGTGGCTATGCATTCTTGGCCACTACCTTCCTTCCGCCCTGTGCCGGGTGATGCGGCACAGCTGCGCTTGTACGATTCCGCGAACCAAACCATCGCTCCCGTAGAGGTCGCAGGGGATACCGCCACCATGTACGTGTGTGGCATCACGCCCTATGACTCCACCCACTTGGGCCATGCCGCCACGTATCTGACCTTTGACCTTATCTACCGCGCGTTCCTGGATGCCGGGAAGAAGGTTCACTACGTCCAAAACATCACCGACGTGGATGATCCGCTATTCGAACGTGCCGAACGCGACGGTGTGGATTGGCGTGAGCTCGGCACTTCTCAAATTGACCTCTTCCGTTCCGATATGGAGCTGCTTTCCGTTTTCCCGCCGCAGGACTACATCGGTGCCATGGAGGCCGTCGATGAAATCGTGGAAATGGTGCAGAAGCTTCTCGACGCCGGAGCGGCCTACGTCGTAGACGACCCCGAGCACCCAGATATCTACGCCTCCATCGAGGCCACCGAGCGCTTTGGGTATGAGTCCAATTACTCTGCCGAAGAGATGCGCACCTTCTTTGCCGAGCGCGGCGGCGATCCCGACCGCCCAGGGAAGAAGAATCCGCTCGACGCACTTATCTGGCGTGCCCACCGCGAGGGCGAGCCGGCATGGGATTCGCCCTTTGGGCCTGGCCGCCCAGGCTGGCATATTGAATGTTCCGCCATCGCTACCAATCGCTTGGGGTCTTCCTTTGATATCCAGGGTGGCGGTAGCGACCTGAAGTTCCCACACCATGAGTTTTCCGCTGCCCACGCCGAGGCCGCCCTCAACGTCGATCGCATGGCACAGTTCTACGTGCATACCGGCATGATTGGCCTCGACGGGGTCAAGATGTCTAAGTCCTTGGGCAACCTCGTCTTCGTTCACAAGCTCGTCGGAGCGGGTGAGGATCCCTCCGCTATCCGCTTGGGCGTCTTCGCAGGCCATTACCGCGACGAGCGCGACTGGTCCGACGAGGTGCTCGACGGCGCTAAGCGCCGCCTCGCCGCATGGCGGGAGGCTCTTGAGCAGCCGGGAAGCATGGCAGGGGCCGAAGAGGTCGTCGCCAAGCTGCGTGCCGCAATCGCCAACGATCTTGATACCCCGGCCGCGCTCGATGCTGTGGATGAGTGGGCAGAGGCCGACCGTGGCACGGACGAGGACGGCGCGGCCGATTTGGTTCGCACCGCACTAAATTCGCTCCTCGGCGTGCGGGCTTAGACAAGATAGGGCAGTATCTACAGCATGAGCATTCGCGCCGATTTCCAGCCCACCGTAGATGAGTTCATTAGTGACCTGAAGTCCTTCGCCACCGGCGATTACCTCAAGGAAGAGGAAAAGGAGTTCTGGGAGGCACCGTTTGACGCCAACGTCCTCCCAGAGCTGCGCGGCCACCTTGAGCAGATGCTCGATGGGCTGGATGCTCTTCCGGACGATCCTGACGGACCACAGTTGGTCACCGTCTTGTCCAAGACCGTTCGCAAGTTGGCAGATTTTAATCGCGCTCAACACGATGCCGTTCTCGAGCCAGAGGAAAAGGAAGAGCTCTCTGAGCTTATCTATAACGCCAGCGCGGCCACCGGAGCAGACGACGAAGCCCTGTCGCAGATTCCGGAACTGGATTTTTAGTTCTGACCCTTCCGCTTTAGTAAGCGCCAGCTCGCGCTAACTGCGCGGCTGGCTTTTGCCGCCGTGTGCCCACAGCGTGAACGGCGAAACTATTTCCTACCTGATAGAGAAAGCTAGCTTTATTCTCGTGCCGCACTCCACCGCCGCTTCCGGCCTGACTAAGCCCGCCGCCATCTTCTGGGATATGGATGGCACCCTCACTAATTCGGAGCCCCTTTGGGCGGAGGCAACGTTTTACCTTTCAGAACTGCTGGGCAAACGGCTCACTCCCACCCAGCGCCTGGCTACTGTGGGCGCGACCTTTGATACCACCTTGGCAATCTGCGCGGATAATGCGGGGGTGGTGCTGCACCCCGGGGACAGCGAGCGTTACCGCGCCCGAATGTTTGACTATGTCAAGGGCCTTTTTGCTCGCCAGCTGGAAATCTCTCCGGGAATCCCTCCACTGCTTCAGGAACTGAAAGCGGATGGGGTGCCCATGATGGTCACTACCAATACCGAGCGCAATGTCGCTGACGCTGTTATCAATGCGTTGGGGCGGCACTATTTCGTCGATACTATCTGCGGGGATGAGGTTCCTGCCGGCAAACCAGCGCCGGATATGTACCGCGAGGCCGCCCGCCGCATTGGCGCAGATCCCGCAGAGTGCTTAGTTTTTGAAGATTCCGCAACCGGCATGCGCGCCGCAGTTGATGCCGGCTGTGCGGTTATCGGTTTGCCCGAAGATGACCAGGTTCAGGTACCGACCGAGGTCACCGAAATTTCTCGCCTCCGCGATTCGCGGCACCTCGCGGGAGCTAAGGCCACTGACATCTATAAGTGGTTCGCTAAGATTTCGGCGCGGCAATAGAAATTCAGAGTTCCACTACATTCTCTATCTACCTGTGGAACAATAGGTAGACGTGAAGAACTTTGAGACTCTTTTCGCCGAACTAGCCGAGAAGGCCGACCAGCGTCCAGCTGGTTCTGGCACCGTTGCCGCGCTGGATAAAGGCGAGCATTTCATTGGTAAAAAGATCATCGAAGAAGCCGGGGAAGTATGGATCGCCGCTGAGTATCAGTCCGACGATGAGCTGGCGGAAGAGATGTCCCAGCTGCTCTATTGGACTCAGGTCATGATGCTCAAGCGCGGACTTACCCCTGAAGACCTTTATAAGTACCTCTAGGCAACACCCCACAGGATGGAAGGATCCGCATGATCAAGATTGCTGTACCGAATAAGGGCTCATTGTCAGAAGCTGCCGTGGAAATCCTTACAGAGGCCGGTTACAAGGGCCGCGGGCATTCCAAGGCGCTCAACGTGGTAGATGCCGATAACGGGGTAGAATTCTTTTTCCTACGGCCGAAAGATATCGCCATCTATGTCGCCCGCGGGGTCTTAGACCTAGGCATTACGGGCCGGGACTTGGCACTTGACTCTAAAGCGAGCTTTGATGAAGTTTTGCCGTTAGGCTTCGGTGGCTCCACGTTCCGGTACGCAGCCCCGCAGGGGGAGGAGTGGGATATCTCTCAACTGGCCGGGCGGCGGATCGCGACGTCGTACCCCAATCTTGTCCGCACAAACCTCGCCGCACATGGGATTGAGGCCGATGTTATTCGATTGGACGGGGCCGTAGAGATTTCCATCCGGCTAGGAGTTGCCGATGTTATTGCTGATGTCGTGTCAACTGGTACTACTTTGCGTCAGCAAGGGTTAGCGCCGTTCGGGGAGCCGATCATCGAGTCCGAGGCGGTAGTCATTAAGCGCACGGGGGTAGAGGTCACCGAGGAAGAGCAGGTAGTGCTCGACCGCATTCAGGGAATTCTGCACGCTCGCACCTATCTGATGATCGATTACAACATCGCTCAATCCAACCTCGACGCAGCCGCTGGTATTACTCCAGGATTGACCGGTCCTACGGTGTCGCCGTTAGCGCGTGAGAACTGGGTGGCAGTGCGAGCGATGGTTCCGAAGAAACAAGCCAACCAAGTCATGGACCGACTTTCCCAACTCGGTGCGGAAGCGATTTTGGCTTCCGATTTACGCATCGCCCGCTTTTAGGGGGATCAATTTCTCTGGGTCGGCCCAAATAGATTCAGTCGTGGCTAACATTAGCGCTTGAGGTTACTCATTCGAATATAAGTCTCGACAGGCAAAGGAGCCGAGCCATCATGGCAAAGTCCTCTAAGAAAGAAGAAAAGGACACCAAGTCTGCAGCAAAGGACGTGAAGAAGAAGGAAGCTGACACTTCCACTCACGCCGCACAGCAGAAGGTGGCCGAACAAAAGGCACCTAAGAACTCCAGCAAGAAGACTCGCACCGAGACCGACCTTCTTGGCTCCTTGGAAGTTCCCGCTGACGCTTACTACGGTGTGCACACCGTACGCGCCATGGAGAACTTCCAGATCTCTTACGTGACCATCAACACCATCCCGCACTTCATCCGCGGCATGGTCCAGGTCAAGAAGGCGGCCGCCATGGCAAACCGCCGCCTGCACGTTCTGCCAAAGAAGAAGGCTGAAGCCATCATCTGGGCCTGTGACCAGATCCTGGAAGAGGGTCGCTGCATGGATCAGTTCCCGCTGGACGTCTTCCAGGGTGGCGCTGGTACCTCGCTGAACATGAACACCAACGAGGTTGTTGCCAACCTCGCGCTGGAGTACCTCGGTGAGGAGAAGGGCTCCTATGACATCATCAACCCGAATGATGATGTGAACATGTCCCAGTCCACCAACGATGCTTACCCGACCGGCTTCCGCTTGGGTCTGCATGCAGCAGTGGATCACCTCATTGAGCGCATGGATGGTCTGCGTGCCGCATTCCAGGTCAAGGGCAATGAGTTCCAGGACATCCTGAAGATGGGTCGTACTCAGCTTCAGGATGCGGTTCCGATGACCTTGGGTGATGAGTTCAAGGGCTTTGCCAATAACCTGAACGAGGAGCAGGCATTGCTGCGCGATGCACAGCGTCGCCTGCTCGAGATCAACTTGGGCGCAACCGCAATCGGCACCGGCGTGAACACCCCGGCCGGCTACCGCCACCAGGTCACCGCAGCTCTGTCTGAGGTCACCGGCTTGGAGATGAAGACCGCCCGCGATCTCATTGAGGCAACCTCTGACTGTGGTGCTTACGTGCTGCTGCACGCCACCATCAAGCGCGCAGCAATGAAGCTTGCCAAGATCTGTAATGACCTGCGCCTGCTGTCTTCCGGTCCACGCGCTGGCCTGGCTGAGATCAACCTGCCTGCCCGTCAGGCCGGCTCCTCCATCATGCCGGGTAAGGTCAACCCGGTTATCCCGGAGGTTGTGAACCAGACCTGCTTCAAGATCTTCGGCAATGACCATGTCGTCACCATGGCCGCTGAGGCTGGCCAGCTGCAGCTCAACGTCATGGAGCCGGTCATCGGCGAGGCGCTGTTCCAGTCCATTCGCATCATGGGTAACGCCGTGGATGCCCTGCACGAAAAGTGCGTCACCGGCATTACCGCTAATGCAGACGTGTGCCGTGCGTACGTGGAAAATTCCATTGGTATCGTCACCTACCTGAACCCGTTCATCGGCCACCACAACGGTGACCTGATTGCCAAGGAGTCCCTGGAGACCGGCAAGGGCGTCAAGGAACTCGTCCTGGAGAAGGGCCTGCTCGATGAGGCAACCTTGAACAAGGTTCTGTCCGTTGAAAACCTCATGCACCCAGAGTTCCGCGGTCAGCTCTTCATCGACGAGGACTAAAGACTCGGCTTTTGAGAAGCAGTAGGGCATAGCGCCCCGCATAGTAGACCCCCACGGTCTCTGCCATTTTCTCTTGATGTACAAGGAAAACTGGCGAAGGCTGTAGGGGTCTTTTGTGTGCATGGAATCGGCGGTAGCTAGTGTCCTTTTACGGCCCTGTGCTGGGCGAATGCGGAGAAGGATACCGACCGTCTTATAACGAGACGCTTAATACATGTGGGAATCAACACAAACGGACAATTCGAGTGAATTAATCGACGTGATAGGTGCACAATAGAAGATGTTGAGGACGGCATGCACTCTGTATGGAGACGCGTGCCCTTAGTTTGCATACAGAGCGTATGGAGTATGTCCATGGTTATTGTTCATATAGTCATCGTTCTCGCCGCCATCTTCTTGGGCGCGAGGATTGGTTCAATTGGTATCGGTATGGCCGGCGGCCTCGGTGTGTTGGCCCTTGGTCTCACCGGTGTCCCCATTACTAGGGAAGACATCCCGTTCGACGTCATCGGTATCATCATGACCGTCATTGCCGCCATCGCCGCAATGCAGAGGGCTGGTGGCATGGACTACCTGGTGCACATTGCAGAAAAGTTTTTGCGTAAAAACCCAAAGCGGATTACGTTCTACGCGCCCATCGTTACTTGGTTGATGACGGTGCTGGCCGGTACCGGCCACACTGCATTTTCTACGCTGCCGGTCATTGTTGAGGTAGCTAAAGAAGGCAAGGTTCGCCCGTCACGCCCGCTTTCCATTGCGGTAGTTGCCTCCCAGATGGCAATTTGTGCCTCGCCTATATCTGCCGCAGTCGTTCTCCTAGCCAGTCTGTTGGAGCCAGCCGGAGCGGGCTATTTGCAGGTGCTAGCAGTCGTCATTCCGGCAACCTTCCTGTCTATCTTCCCAGCTGCGTGGATTGCTAATAAGTTTGGCAAGGAACTAGATGATGACCCGGTGTACCAGGAGCGCAAGGCGCAAGGCTTGGTTAAGCAACCACTGGGCGCCGAGAACTTCCAGCCGCAGAAGGGCGCCAAGGCTTCTGTTCTGGTGTTCTTGGTAGCCATCGTCATCGTGATGGCATGGGCCACGCTGACCTCGGAGCAGGTCGGGCTAATTGCAGAGCCAACCCTGCCACGTAATGAGGCAATTATGACGGTTATGCTCACCGCGGCCACCATCATCGTCATGATGTCGAAGTTCCCGGCGGGGGATGTTCTCAATACGCCGGTATTTAAGTCCGGTATGTCCGCATGTATTTGTGTGCTAGGCGTTGCTTGGTTGGGTACCAGCCTTATCAACCACTACATGGACGATATTCAGTCTATGGCTGGTAGCGTTATTGAGTCTTCGCCGTGGCTGCTCGCGGTGGTCTTGTTCTTCGCCGCAGCGCTACTGTACTCGCAGGCCGCTACAACCAAGGCCCTCATGCCAGCCGCCCTGGCTTTGGGCGTAAGTCCCCTTACCGCAGTCGCTGCTTTCCCGGCCGTCTCGGCTCTATTTATCCTGCCGACCTACCCAACGCTGCTGGCAGCGGTGGAGATGGACGATACAGGTTCGACTCGAATCGGCAAGGCTGTATTCAACCACCCATTCCTCATCCCAGGCACGGTCAGCATCGTGGTTTCTGTCCTCTTGGGGTACGCATTTGGCCTCGTCATCCTGTAAGAGATAGACGACAAGTCCACCCGCAAGGCGCCCTGTAGGGCGCCTTTTTGGATCGCAGCGTGGACAGGCAGATTGATTCAATTCACTTTCTTGGAAAAATGCGGGTTATTTAACTCCCGAGCTCGGTAAGCTAAGACCATGACTACTCAGCCATCCGATGTTGAAATTGCCCAAGCCCACCACCTGCAGCCAATCGCGGAGATTGCGGCCAAGGCGGGCATTCCTGCCGACGCCGTGATTCCCTATGGCACCACCAAAGCCAAAGTCGATATCACCAAGGTGGACTATTCCAAGGAAAACCAAGGCAAGCTGGTGCTTGTCACCGGCGTATCGCCCACACCTGCCGGCGAGGGCAAGTCCACCGTGCTCATTGGCCTTACCGACGCCCTGGATCAGTTGGGTAAGAAGGCCATCGTTGCCCTGCGTGAGCCCTCCCAAGGACCAGTGATGGGTATTAAGGGCGGCGCGGCTGGTGGCGGCTATGCACAGATTGTCCCCATGGAGGACATCAACCTTCACTTCACCGGCGATTTTCATGCCATTACCTCTGCAACCAACACCCTGGCCGCCATCATTGATAACCACATCCATCAAGGCAACGCCTTGGGCATCGACCCGCGGCGCGTGACGTGGCAGCGGTGCATGGACGTCAACGACCGTGCCCTGCGCAGCGTGGTGACCGGCCTGGGCGGGCCGGCTCACGGTGTGCCTGCAGAAACCGGTTTCACCATTACCGCGGCCTCCGAAATCATGGCCATCTTGTGCTTGGCCACGAACCTCGAGGACCTAAAGAAGCGCCTCGGCGATATCACTATTGGGTTCACCTATGATCAGCGCCCCGTTACCGCCCGTGACTTGAATGCGGAAGGTGCGCTCGCGGCGCTCATGCGTGATGCCCTCAACCCGAACCTTGTACAGACCCTTGGCGGCGTGCCGGCCTTGGTGCACGGTGGGCCATTCGCCAATATTGCGCACGGCTGCAACTCCCTGTTGGCAACCCACACCGCACTGCAATTTGGCGATATCGTCTTAAGCGAGGCCGGCTTCGGCTCCGACCTCGGCGGAGAAAAGTTCGTCGACATTAAGGCGCGCTTTGGCGACCTAGATGTTGCTGGCGCCGTGGTCGTTGCCACCATCCGCTCGCAGAAATACAACGGCGGTGTGGCCAAGGATAAGCTCACTGAGGAAAACCTGGATGCCCTCAAGGCGGGCATAGTCAACCTAGAGCGCCACGTAGAAAACCTGCGCAAGTTCGGGATCAAGCCAGTTGTTGCGCTCAACCTATTTTGGTCCGATACCGAGGCAGAACGCGAGTTCATGCGGCAGTGGGCCGAAGACTTTGGGGTGGCATTGGAGGAAGCCAATGTCTGGTCCGAGGGTGGCGCGGGCGCTACCAAGCTGGCAGAGACCTTGCTGGAGAACCTACAGGGAGGAGCCAAGCAGCTCTACGATCCGCAGGAGGGAATCGAGGCCTCCATCGAGACCATCGCGCGCGAGATCTATCGCGCAGACCGTGTGGAATACGGGGCAAAGGCGCTCAAGGATCTCAAGTACATCCAAGACAATGGCTGGGACAAGCTGCCGGTGGTCATCTCTAAGACGCAGTACTCCTTCAGCGATGATGCCTCTGCTCTGGGGGCGCCGGAAGGCCATACGCTGCACGTGCGCGAATTGCTGCCACGCACCGGTTCGGGATTTATCGTCGTGCTCACGGGCAACGTCATGACGATGCCGGGACTACCGAAGAAGCCTGCGGCCAATAATATCGACGTCGATAAGCAGGGCACCATTTCGGGCCTTTTCTAGGCAGGTGGGGCGCTAGTCCTTCGTATCCGCCGCGGAACCCGGCCAGCCCGGGTACTGCGGCGGAGTGCCGCCAAATTCGGGGCAGAGATCCTGGTGGGCGCACCAGCCGCAGAGCTTGGATGGCTTCGGGCGGAAGTCCCCGGCGCGCCCATCGGCCTCAATCTTGGCCCACAATTCGCCGAGATCGCGCTCGAAGTATTCGAGTTCCTCACGGTTTGGGCTAAGAAACATCGAGTCCAAGACCTTGAGGTACATCAGGCGCAATTGGTGGGGAATGGTGCCTAGAATGCGCCAGTAGACCAGCGCATAAAAGCGCATCTGGAATTGTGCATCCTGGGAATAGCGGGGAAGTGGCTTCTTGCCGGTTTTATAATCCACGACTCGGACCTCGCCAGTTGGGGCGCGGTCCACGCGGTCGATGAAGCCGCGGACGGGGACGCCATTGGGCAGGACCGTATTGACGTACATCTCTGTTTCTTGGCAATCAAAGCCTTGGGGATTTTCCATCTGGAAATAGCCTTTGAGCAGTTCCCTGACAGCGACGAAGAAGTCGTAGGTGTCTTCTTCTGGCACGAGCTCTAAAAGTTCCTCGTCTTTGGCAGTCATCTCTGCCCAGGAGGGCTTAATCATCTTCACCGCGGCAGGATAGGTGCGCTCTTCGCGCGGTAGCTTGTGCATCTCTTCCAAAACGGCGTGCACAAGGGTTCCTTTGACTTGGGCGATGGTCTTGGGCTCGGGCAACTTGTCAATGGCGCGAAAGCGATAGAGCAGCGGGCACTGCTTATAGTCGGAGGCGCGCGAGGGCGACAGGGCCAGTGGGCGGGGTGTAGATGAAGTAGCCATGGTGTATCTAGCCTATCGCCGCGCGATTCGTGGCAAGCTAGGAGGTATGAGTTATACCGCAGATTTCCTAGATTTCATTGCTACTTCTCCTTCTTCGTACCACGCTGCTGATGAGGTATCCCGCCAGCTGCGCGAGGCGGGATTTGAGGTACAGGATGAGGGAACGCAGTGGTCCGCTGCGCCAGGCGGCCACGTCATGGTGCGCGGCGGCGCGGTAGCGGCGTGGTACGTGCCAGAGGGCGCGGATAAGAATTCTGGTTTCCGTATCGTCGGATCCCATACAGATTCGCCGGGCTTGGTTCTTAAGCCCACGCCGGACTTTTCCGCAGCCGGCTGGCAGCAGGTGGCAGTAGAAATCTATGGCGGTGCGCTGCTGCATACCTGGTTTGACCGGGAGCTGACCGTTGCCGGGCAGATTGTCACCAAGGACGGCACGCGGCACCTGGTCAATACTGGCCCGGTACTGCGCCTTCCGTCCCTGGCAATCCACCTCTACCGCAAGGATGAGTTCAAGCCGGACCGTCAGCACAACATGCAGCCGGTTTTGAGCGTGGGTGACCCGGAGGCATCCATCTTGCAGGTAGTGGGGGAGAAGGCGGGCGTCGCCAAGCAGGATATTGCTTCCTTCAACCTGATTACGGCCGATGCCGCTCGCGGCGAAGTCTTTGGCGCGGGCGAGCAGTTCATTGCGGCTGGGCGCATGGATAACCTTTCTTCCGTACACGCCTCTTTGGAAGCGATGAAAAAGGCCGCCGAGGTCTACCAAGGCAAGGATATCTTGGTCATGATGGCCTTTGACCATGAAGAGGTGGGCTCGAGCTCGCGCTACGGCGCGGGCGGTCCCATCCTGGCAGATGTACTTACCCGCACTGCACGAGCGCTGGGGGCCAACGAGGAGGAACGCTTCCAGATGTTCTCGCACTCGAGCTGTGTCTCGGCCGATGCAGCCCATTCGGTGCACCCCAACTACGTGGGCAAGCACGATCCCACGCACCATCCGATCATCGGCAAGGGCCCGGTGACCAAGATCAATGGCAACCAGCGCTATGCCTCCGATGCCACCACGGTGGCGCTGTGGGAAGCAGCGTGCGAGAAGGTAGGCGTACCGGTGCAGCGGTTTGTGGGCAATAATGATGTGCCCTGTGGCTCGACCATCGGTCCCATTACGGCGACGCGTTTGGGCATCGATACTGTGGATGTGGGCGTGCCCATGCTGTCTATGCACTCGGCGCGGGAAATGGTGGGCGAGCGGGACCAAGTATGGCTCGCGCAGGCACTTGAGGCATACTTGGTGGGATAGTAACCGCAACCTCGAGGAGTCTTGAGACATGGCTTATTCCGGCCCCTTTGCCTATGGCGACCGCGTGCAGCTTACCGACGCCAAGCGGCGCCACTACACGGTTATTCTGGAAGAAGGAGGCCAGTTCCACTCCCACAAGGGCATCATTAACCATGATGACATCGTGGGTATGGACGAGGGCTCGGTCATTGAGTCCACCCTTGGCTCCTCCTTCCTGCTTTTCCGCCACCTGATGGTGGATCACGTGCTATCCATGCCGCGCGGTGCCGCGGTGATCTACCCCAAGGATGCGGCGCAGATTTTGGTAGAGGGCGATATCTTCATGGGCGCGCGCGTGCTCGAGGCCGGCGCTGGCTCCGGTGCGCTGTCTATGTCCCTGCTGCGCGCCGTGGGGCCAGAGGGGCATGTGTATTCCTATGAGGTGCGCGATGACCACCTCGAGTATGCGGTAGATAACGTCAAGGAATACTTTGGCGAGCAGCCCGAGTGGTGGTCGCCGCGCCTCGGCGATTTAGGAGATGTCACCGCCGAGGACTTGGGTGGGCCGGTAGACCGCGTGATCCTCGATATGCTCGAGCCCTGGGAGCACTTGGAGACCGTGCGCGATCTTCTCATTCCAGGTGGTGTCTTCATGACCTACGTGGCAACGGTGCCGCAGTTGATGAAGGTCATGGAAGGAATCCGCGAGCTCAAGTGCTTTACCGAGCCTAAGGCCTGGGAATCACTGGTGCGCGAATGGAAGGTTGAAGGCCTGGCTACGCGCCCGGAGCACCGTATGAATGCGCATACCGCCTTCCTTATCTGGACCCGCCGCCTGGCCGATGGCGTGACCCCGCCGCGCCCGCAGCGCCGCGCCCGCAAGTAAAGCTGGAAATAGGCTCACCTCAGCGCCCAGAATTTAAAGCGCAAGTACCCTCTTTCGCCGACTGGGCCGCGTTAGAGTAGTGGGCATGGATGAAGCCACGGACTATAAGCGGCAAATTAGCCAGCTTGCTGCCCGCAATCAGAAGTTGGCGGGCTTATTAAAAGAATCGCGTGGGAAGCTCGAACAGCTTTTTGCGGAGCTTAACGCGCTAGCTGAGCCGGCATCGACCTACGGCGTTTTCTTAGGCTATTCGCCTACCCACAGCGAGGTGGGAACCACCGCGGAGGTCTACACCAACGGCCGCGTGATGCAGCTTAAGGTTTCGCCCAATGTGGAACCGGGCAGCCTAGTGGCCGGCCAGCAGGTTCGCTTGGGCGATGGCTTCGTAGTGGTGGAAGGGTGCGCACCCGAGCGCACGGGTGAGCTCGCCACCGTGGTGGAGCGCCTGGGAGAGAGCCGCCTCATCGTGGCAAATTCCTCCGGCGAGGAAAAAGTGGTGTTGCTATCGCAGGCACTGCGCGAGGAAACCCGCGTGGCAGCAGGCGAGATAGTGTTGGTCGACCCCAAGGCCGCCATCGCGCTGGAAAAGGTGGAAAAGACGGAGGTCTCCCAGCTCTCCCTTGAGGAGGTCCCCGATGTGCGCTATGAGGACATCGGCGGGCTCGATGAGCAGATTTCCCAGATCCGCGATTCCGTGGAACTGCCGTTTATTCATCCGGACCTCTATCACCACTACGAGCTACAGCCGCCTAAGGGCGTCCTCCTTTATGGCCCGCCTGGGTGCGGTAAGACGCTTATTGCTAAGGCCGTGGCCCATTCTTTGGCGCAGCAACTGGGCAGTGATGGGCCGAGTTACTTCCTCAATATCAAGGGCCCAGAGTTGCTCAATAAGTACGTAGGGGAAACGGAACGCCGCATCCGCCTCATCTTTGAGCGCGCTCGTGAATTAGCCCAGCTGAGTTCCGACCGGCCGGTGGTCATCTTTTTTGATGAGATGGAATCGATCTTCCGTACCCGTGGCTCAGGCGTGTCTTCGGATATGGAAACCACGGTGGTGCCGCAGCTGCTCACAGAACTTGACGGCGTGGAGAGCCTTTCCAATGTGATCGTTATTGGCGCTACCAACCGCGAGGAGCTCATCGACCCAGCCATCATGCGCCCCGGGCGGCTCGATATCAAGATCCGGGTTAACCGGCCGAGTAAACAGGGTGCCCGCGAGATTTTCGCCCGCCACTTTGCAGAATCCGTGCCGCACCAGGGCACGCTAGAGGAACTTATCGGCACTGCGGTGGACGAGCTTTATGCCGATCGCCCCTTTGTGCAGCTGCACTTTTCCAGCGGCGAGCGCGAGGTATTGCACTACCGGGACTTCGTCTCCGGCGCGATGATTGCCAATATCCTCTCCCGCGCCAAGAAGCTGGCTATCAAGGACGAACTGCAACAGCGTGCGGGCAGTGAGCAGGGGATAGGCGGGCGCGAGGGGGGCATCGCCAAGCAGCATTTGCTCCAGGCTATCGCGACCGAGCGCGCGGAATCCGAGTACGTGCCCACCTCTACCAACCCCGAGGAGTGGACCAAGATCATCTCCCAAGACCATGCAGGTGCCCGCGTTGAGCGGGTGGAGCTACTGACCGTTAGGAGGAGCGCATGAGCCGCGTTGTAGGTACCGAGACTGAGTACGGCATTGCCACCCCGGAGCTGCCGGAGTATTCGCCCATCATTTCTTCCACGCACGCGGTGGTAGCGTATGCCGCGATGCACACTGGGGCGCGCTCGCGCTGGGATTTTGCCGAGGAACACCCGCTGCGCGATTCCCGCGGCTTCGATCTCAAGCGCTACCACACCGTGCCCGTGGTGGACCCCAACGCCATCGGGGTAGCCAATGTAGTCACGGCCAATGGCGCGCGCTTTTATGTGGACCACGCACACCCAGAATATTCCGCCCCAGAGTGCACCAATGCCTGGGACGCCACGCTTTACGACGCCGCCGGTGACGCCACGCTCCTGCAATCAGCAGCGGCCGTAGCGGGCCTTACTGAGCAAGGAAAGTCTGTCCTTGCCAACCATGACCCGTGCCCTGCTTTACGTTTCTACAAGAACAACGTGGACGGCAAGGGCGCGTCTTATGGCTCGCACGAGAACTATCAGTACTCCCGTGCCACGGATTTTGACACTATGGCGCAGGCCCTTATCCCGTTTTTCGTGGCCCGCCAGGTAGTCATCGGTGCCGGGCGTATGGGGATCGGCGAATTTGGCGAGGAGCCGGGATTCCAGATCTCTCAGCGCGCTGACTATATTGAGCAGGAAATCTCGCTGGAGACCACCCTCAATCGCGGCATCATCAATACCCGCGACGAGCCGCATGCGGTGCACGCGGACTATGGGCGCCTCCACGTCATCATCGGAGACGCGAATATGTCGCAGACCTCCACGCTGCTCAAACTAGGCATGACCTCGCTAGTGCTCGATGCGATTGAGCAGGGTGTGGACTTTAGCGATCTCCGCTTGCAGGATGCCGTGGCGGAGGTCCCGCGCGTCAGCCGCGATCTCTCCCTTCAGCATCGCCTCGAGCTTGCCGACGCCCGCCAGCTCACCGCCCTAGAAATCCTCGCTGAATACCGCGCCCGCGTAACCCCACGCACAGAAGCCGATCACAAGGTGCTTGCGGCTTGGGACGAGGCCGTAGCACTTCTGGCAAAGGACCCGATGCAGGCCGCGCACCTGTTGGATTGGGTGGCGAAGTATCGCTTGATCAAGGGCTACCTCGACCGCGGTATCGATCCGGCCGACCCAAAGCTGCGCCTGATTGACCTGCAATACGCAGAGATCGATCCTGCCAAGTCGCTACACCACGCGCTGGTGCGTAAAGGTCAGATGCGGCAGCTCTTTAGCGCTGCAGAGATTGAAGACGCCGCCAGCACCCCTCCGGAGGATACCCGCGCGTATTTCCGCGGCCGAGTGACGCAAAAATTCGGCGAAGACATCATTGCCGCGAGCTGGCAAAGCCTCACGGTGCGGTTAGGCGAGGAAACCGCGGCACCCTGGGCCACGGTTCCGATGGATGAGACCACCAGCCTGACTCGCGCCCAGTGCGAGGAGATCATCGACGCCGCACCTACGGTGGAGGATCTTCTTCAGGGACTAACTGACAGCGGTATCCAGCCCGAGTACCGTAACTAATAGTCAGACATCGAGGCAGAAGCGAAGGAAAGGACGTTCATACCATGTCAACCCACCAGTCGCAGGTCACCGGCGGTAACGGCGGCGATGACTCCACGGGGGAGGAGGAGTTTACCTCCACACAGCTGAGCATCAATACTGCCGGCACCGATGAATTGCTCGATGAGATCGATGGGCTGCTAGAAAACAACGCCGAGGAATTCGTGCGCTCTTATGTCCAAAAAGGCGGGCAGTAATGGTGGGTGACCAGCGCCCCGTCTTCGCCCGTCGCATCATGGGCATCGAGACGGAATATGGCTTAACCACCAGCGCGGGCCCAGGAGAACGCGTCCTGAGCCCTGATGAAGCGGCGCGCGTGCTTTTCCGGCCCATCGTTCAGGAACATTCTTCCTCTAATATCTTTTCCACCAACGCGAGCCGCCTGTATCTCGACGTCGGATCCCACCCCGAGGTAGCCACCGCCGAGTGCGATAGCTTGAGCCAGCTTCTGGCCTATGAATGCGCTGGCGATGCGATAGTCAACCGGCTGGGCGAACAAGCTGAACAGGCCTTTGCCGCAGAAGGGCACCCGCGCGCGGTGTACCTGTTTAAGAACAACGTGGACTCGGCCGGCAATTCTTTCGGCTGCCACGAAAACTACCTCATCAGCCGCCACATGGTGCTCAAGGATTTGGGGCTGGCACTCCTTCCGTTCCTTATTACCCGCCAGCTCATCTGCGGCGCCGGCATGGTGCAGCCCGCTAAGGGCGATAAGCCCGCCCAATTCCTGCTCTCGCAGCGGGCGGACCAAGTCTGGGAAGGCGTATCTTCTGCCACCACCCGCTCACGCCCCATCATCAATACCCGCGATGAACCACACGGCGATTCCAAGCGCTTCCGCCGCATGCACGTCATCGTGGGCGATTCCACCATGGCCGAGCCCACCATGGCCCTAAAAGTCGGTTCCACGCTGCTCATCCTGGAAATGCTGGAAGCCGGATTTGACCTACCGGAGTTCGACATCGAAAAACCCATTCACCATATCCGCGCCATCGCGCGCGATATGACGGGCTCGACCGAACTACCGCTCGCAGGAGGGGGATCCGTCACCGCACTCGAGGTCCAGCAGCAACTATGCCAGCGCGCAACCCAATGGTTGGAAGAACGCGAAGACGCCGGAACTCCCACGGCAGAAATGCGGCGCGTGGTGGATCTCTGGCAGCGCACGCTGCACGCCATTGAGACTCAAGACTTCTCCGGCGTGGACCGAGAAATCGACTGGGTCATCAAATTGGGACTGCTCGAGCGCTACCGTGCACGGCTGGGCGGACACTGGGACCACCCCAAGCTCGCCCAGATTGATATGACCTATCACGATATCCGGCCGAGCCGCGGGCTCTTTCATGTACTGCAGCGTAAGGGACTTATTGATCGGTGGATTTCGGACGCCGACATCGAACGCGCCATGGACACCGCGCCCGCGACCACTCGCGCCGCGCTGCGCGGGCAGTTCCTGTCCGCTGCCCGTAGCCTCGGGGCCAACGTCACCGTTGACTGGACGCGCCTTAAGGTCAACCGGCCTGAGCCACGCACCGAGGAGCTTCTAGACCCCTTCGTGGCCCACGAAGAGCGGGTCGATGCGTTGCTAGACTATATGCGTCTACACCACAGCTAGAAGCACACGAGCCGCACCAGGGAGACAACACAACACGTGGCAGCACACAACCCCGCGCCGAAACGGCATGATGAGGCGGTAGAAAGACTCACCAACCTCTCTTTCGCGCTACAGGGCGCCGCCAACTCCGGCGGTAGCCCGGATCGCACCGCCTCCTGGATTCGCCGGCATGTGGCAGGATACGGCGATAAATCAGATGAAGCCTTCGCCAAATCACTGGCCCGAGATATCGCAACCCTCCAGCGCGCCGGGGTGCCCATTGTGCATTCCGGTAGCGAAGATGGTGCGCGTTATCGCCTTGACTCGAGCAGCTACCAGCTTCCTCCGGTGGAGTTTTCCCCTGAGGAGGCCATGGTTCTAGGCATTGCAGGAGGCGTGGGTACCACCGGAGGCTTAAGCGATTTTTCCCTGTCGGGTTGGACAAAGATTGCTGCCAGCGGCGCCTCGCGCAACCTCGCAGGCGCACCGGTTTACACGGCGGTCAATGACATCACGCGACTCGCCCCAGAAATCATCACCGCGGTGCTCGCTGCGGTGCGCAATCAGCTCCGCATTACGTTTTCCTACCGTGCTAATCCGGCTACTGAGCCGGTACGCCGTATCATGGACCCGTGGGGAGTGGTCAACCGGGACAGCCGCATCTACCTCGTGGGATTCGATGTGGACCGCAACGAACCGCGCGTCTTTCGCGCCCTCCGCGTCTCTGACATCAAACGCTCGCACGATCCCGCGGAGCACACCAGCCCCACAGTGGACCTGCAGGTCTTGGTAGAGCGTGCACTGCAACGCGGGGAAAAGGTGGATGCACGCCTTGTCATCCCGGAGGGGCAGGCGCGGGAGCTCATGGATGCTGGCAAGCAGCAGCCCGACGGCACGGTGATGCTGCGCAAAGTGGATAAGGACTGGCTCGTACGCACCGCGGCTGGGTATGCGCCGGAGGTACAAGTGGTGGAACCAGCCGAAGTACGCCAGGAGGTCGTTTCCCTTTTGCGCAGGGCAGCACATCCGCAGGAAGGACGCTAGTCATGGCTGATGGATCACAGAAGCTCCAGGCGCTCGTGCGCTCTTTGAACCTGATTCCGTACTTCAAGAATCATCCCGACAAGACGCCCATGGAAGCGGCCAAGGACTTAGGTATGGAACCCGGCGAGCTGAAGGAAGCTCTCGATCGCCTCTTTTGCTCCGGCACGGGGCGCAATACCGAAGACCTCATCGATCTCTCCTTTAGCTATCGCGATGGGGTAACCATCCATAATGATCAAGGCTTAAGCCAGGCACTGCGGCTCACCCCAACCGAAGCCGGTGCCTTGCTTCTTACCTTGGAGTCCTTGCAGGCGATGCCAGGGCTAATCGACGCCCGCGCGGTCGAATCCGCCGCCGCTAAGCTGCGCGGCATCATGGATGAAAGAACTGTTGCCATTTATGATTCGCTATCTACTCCAGCCCCTGAAGAGACGGATATCCAGGCGCTTTTGTCCCAGGCGGTTGATGAACGAAAGCGGATCCGGCTGCACTACTGGAGTGCTTCTTCGAATGCAGAATCCGAAAGGGTAGTGGATCCAGCCCGCATTTTCATCGTCGATTCCGAGGCCTACTTGGCCGCTTGGGAGGAAGCAAAGCAAGCGCATCGCACCTTCCGCATCGACCGCATTAGTAATGCTCGCATCGTGGAGGAAGAATCCCAACCGCACCTGAAAGACCTCGACTTTGATGCTTCTTCACCCTTTAAATTGGGCGATGGGGACACCGTGCAACTAGCAGTTAACCAAGAATTCACGTGGCTGGCTGAATATTACGATATGCGCCTAGGCGAAGACTTAGGAAATGGGGAAGTAGCTGCAACGATGCCAATGGGATCAGTGGATTGGCTTATTCGCTTTGCCCTTGCTCAAGCTGATAGGTTGCGGGTAGTGGCTCCTCAATCCGTGGTAAACCTCATTGCGGAGCGAGGAAACACCGCCTTGAGCGGCTATACTCAGTAGCCAGTTACTTGCCCGTTTACTGCGCCCGCCCGCCGGCAGATAAGTTGGCGGTGATGCTTCCCGGCATGCTGGTGCACTAATTGAAAGAGGTTTCTCCATGAGCATAGGACCTATGGAAATTGGCCTAATCGTTCTTGTCATCGTCTTGCTATTCGGTGCAAAGAAGTTGCCGGAATTGGCACGCTCTATTGGCCGTTCCGCGCGCATCTTCAAGTCTGAGGTCAATGAGATGCATTCCGAGGAAGCCCAGCGTTCTCAGTCTCAGGCACAGCTGAACCAGAAGCAGCAGTCTGATGAGGAGTTCTGGAACCGCCCAGACATGCAGCCGGGCCAGCAGAACAACACCAACACTCAGCAGTAAACGCCCCTAACCTGTCGCCGCGCGAACACCCCTACAGCGCGCGGATATGCACCCGCAATCCGTGCAGTAGGGAAGTGTTCGCTTCTTTGCGTTGAAAGAGCCACACTGATGTCGTCACAGTCACAGCCTCTATCTCCCCAGAAAGCAAACAAGAGCGTGAAGGGTAAGCTGCGCTTTTCGCGCAAGCAGAAGAACCCCACCGGGGAGATGACCTTGGTGGAGCACCTGCAGGAGCTGCGCCGTCGCATCATTATTTCCGTGTTAGCGGTTGTCGTCGGGGCCATCATTGGGTTCATTTGGTACCAGCGAGCACCATTCGGGCTATCTCCGTTGGGTGAAATTCTACGAGAACCGTATTGTGCGCTGCCCCCCGATAAGCGAGCATCCTTCAGCGCGGACGGCGAGTGCCGACTATTGGCCACCAGCCCGTTTGAAATGCTCCTGTTGCGCCTAAAAGTAGGTGCCTTGGCTGGCACCGTATTGTCCTCGCCGGTGTGGCTGTACCAGGTCTGGGCCTTCGTTGTGCCTGGTCTCCATAAGAACGAGCGCCGCTACACGTTGAGCTTTGTCAGCGCCGCGGTGGGCCTATTCGTTGCCGGTGCCGTGCTGGCCTATTTCATCTTGTCCGTGGGTTTGGAATTCCTCATGGGCATCGGCGCCGAGTATCAAACAGCGGCCCTGACCGGTGAGCGATATTTCTACTTCCTCCTGGCCCTGCTGCTTATCTTTGGCATTAGCTTTGAAATCCCACTGCTTATCGTGTCTCTGAACCTTATTGGCGTGCTCGAATATGAACACGTCAAAGACAAGCGTCGCATCATCATTGTCGTCGTGATGATTTTCGCCGCCTTCGTCACCCCAGGCCAGGACCCTTTCTCGATGGTGGTACTGGCTGGTTCACTCATCTTACTCATCGAGATCGCATTCCAGTTCTGCCGCCTCCATGACAAGCGCATGCAACGCGAACGCCCCGAGTGGATGGATCTCGATGATGAGACTGCTTCGCCGCTTGGTGCTGGACCAGGAGTCATCGGCGGGCCAACCCCTGTCGAGGCGCCGAGCAGAGTAAACCCTTCACCGGGATCTACTCAACCCGTTTCACAGCCAATACAACAGGCACAGCAGCAGCCACAGCAGACATGGAGCACCGGCGCCAGTGGGACTTCGTCGACCAGCGGCGGCTTTTTCGACGATGTACTCTAGGCACGGGTAGCCTGGGGAGTCATGACTGAAACTCATCTGGATTCTTTTACCGCAGCCCTGCCATACCCGTTGGATGAGTTCCAGGTAAAGGGCTGCCAGGCCGTGGAGGACGGTCATGGCGTACTGGTTTGCGCGCCTACTGGCGCCGGCAAAACCATCGTGGGCGAATTTGCTGTCTCTTTGGCGCTGAGCCGGGGAACCAAGTGCTTTTACACGACGCCGATTAAAGCCTTGAGTAACCAGAAGTACCACGACTTGGTGGAAGAGCATGGCGAAGAAGCCGTAGGCCTGCTCACCGGTGACGTATCGATCAACTCTGATGCAGAGATCGTCGTCATGACCACAGAGGTGCTGCGCAATATGATTTACGCAGAATCCGCGGCTCTGGATCGTCTAACCCACGTGGTCATGGATGAGATCCACTTTTTGGCTGACGCCTCCCGCGGCGCAGTGTGGGAAGAGGTCATACTCAATCTCGCGGATCATGTCTCCATCATCGGCCTATCTGCCACAGTGTCTAATTCGGAAGAATTCGGCGATTGGCTTTCTACCGTGCGCGGCGATACCACCGTCATCGTCTCCGAACACCGCCCAGTTCCCCTCGACCAGTGGATGATGCTGGGGCGCAAGATTTATCCGCTCTTCGAGCCAGAATCTGGCGGCCAGGTCAACTCCGAGCTAGAGCGTAGGATCCAGCGCCTTGAAGCCGGCGATACCGACGATGGTCGCGCAGACTATAAATCCGGCAAGGGCTTTCGTGCGCGTGCGCGTCACAAGGGTGGCGGACGCAGCGAATTCCACGGTAAGGGAAAGGGACGCTCCGGCGCCGCTCGGCAGCAGGATCGCTATCGCCCCTTAGGCCGCCCAGAGGTATTGAAGGTATTGCAATCGCAGGACATGCTTCCGGCGATCACCTTCATTTTCTCCCGCGCCGGCTGCGACGGCGCTCTTTATCAGTGCCTGCGCAGCCGCATGGTGCTTACCTCTCAAGAGGAGGCGCAGCAGATCAAGGAGATCGTCGATGCGGGTGTGGAGGGTATCCCTGAAGAAGATCTGCAGGTCCTAGACTTCAAGCGCTGGCGCGAAGCCCTGTCCCGCGGCTTTGCCGCGCACCATGCAGGTATGCTGCCCGCCTTCCGGCACATCGTGGAAGACCTATTCGTACGCGGGCTCGTCCGCGCCGTGTTTGCCACTGAAACGCTCGCACTCGGCATCAATATGCCGGCGCGCACCGTGGTTCTAGAAAAGCTCATCAAGTTCAATGGTGAGGCGCACGTCGATCTCACCCCAGGCCAGTACACGCAGCTGACTGGCCGGGCAGGACGCCGTGGCATCGATACGTTGGGCAATGCAGTCGTGCAGTGGGCTCCCGCCATGGATCCGCGTCAAGTAGCTGGCCTTGCTTCTACCCGTACGTATCCTCTCATTTCCACTTTTGCACCGGGCTACAATATGGCGATCAATCTGCTGGGAATGCTTGGTTTCGAGGATTCTCTCCGCCTTTTGGAAAAGTCTTTCGCGCAGTTCCAGGCCGATGGATCCGTCGTGGAGGAAACTCGCGAGATTGAACGCGCCGAGCATCGCGTGCAAGAACTGCGCAACCAGCTCGATGATGCCGTGGCCTCGCTTGCACCACCTGCTAAAGACGGGGAGGATCCCGCCGAGGTTCTCATGGACTATGTCCGCCTGCGCCGCGAGCTCACAGCGGAAGAAAAGCAATCAAAAATCGATAGTGCCAATCAACGAAACCAAGAGGTTATCGCGGTACTGGGGCGCCTGCAGCTGGGCGATGTTATTGCCATGCCCGGCAAGAAGCGTCCTATTCTCGCCGCGGTTGTTACTCCCGCTAACCAAACTGCGGATCCCCGCCCGTGGATTACCACTGAGTCCGGGTGGTCTGGCCGTATCGATGCAGCCGGAATCAATAACCCACCGATCCAAGTCGGTAGCATCAAGATCCCCAAGCCGGTGCGCAAGAACCCGCGCCGCAATACCCGATATGTGCAGGATGTTTTGCACCGCGAACACTTTGACCGTCCTAAGCGCATGAAGTCGCACACCCGCGCTCGGCCAAATAAGCGGGTAGGTCAGTTGCGCGACGCACTGCGTGCTCATCCAGCTCACGAGTGGCCGGCTACTGACCGCGAACAGCTGGCGGGCCTGGCACAAAAGCTTGCACGGCGTGAGCGTGATCGGGACAAGCTGCAGTCCAAGGTCAATAAAGCCACGGATACATTGGGCCGCACCTTCGAGCGCATCGTGGACCTCCTCGCAGAGATGGACTACGTCGAGTTCACCGGGGCCGGTGCCGATCGCACGCCGGTGATCACGGAGGAAGGCGAGCGCCTTGCCAAAATTCACAGCGAATCCGATTTGCTCGTGGCTCAATGCCTCAAGCGCGGAATTTGGGATGAACTCGATCCTGCAGAGCTGGCCGGCGTTGCCTCCCTGTGCTGTTTCGAAAACCGCAAGGCCACCAGTGGGCAACCGGAAGCAGCCACCGAGCGCATGGCTGACGCTATGAATGCCACGTGGCGCGTGTACACCGAACTTACCGCTGATGAGCAGCGCCACCGGCTGCCGCCCACCCGTGAACCAGAGGCCGGATTCGCTTTGGCCGTACACCAATGGGCGGCTGGGGCGCCTTTGGGCTACTGCATGGCTGCGGCAAATGAAGCCGGCGCCGAGCTCACCCCCGGTGATTTTGTCCGCTGGTGCCGCCAAGTTATTGACCTGCTCCAACAGGTGGCTAAGACGGGGTACGACGGGGAAATTCAGCGCAACGCCCGCCGGGCCATCGACGCAATTCAGCGCGGTGTCGTAGCCATAGGCGCCTAAAATCCGCGGCGCGGACGAGTAGACTCTTGGGTATGACTGATACTCAGACTTTTTCCGCTGATGTCTACGCCCAGCGTCTGCACGCCGCCCAAAAGGCGGCTGCAGACAAGGGCATCGATCTGCTCCTCATTGGTACGGGACCAGACTTTGCCTACCTCACCGGCTCCTGGGTTTCTTCCCACGAACGCTTGACGGTCTTGGTCGTGCCGCAGCAGGGCAATGCATGGATCGCCGCGCCTAATACCGATATCACCGATATCAAGGCTGCTCCAGTAGGTGAGCTAGATGTAGAGTTGCGTGGCTGGAATGACGGAGAAAATCCTTATGAGCTTGCACTGCATGGCGCAGGCGACGGACTAGGCAAGGTAGCGCTGGGACAGTCGCTGACTGCAGACCACGTGCTGCGTTTCCAAAATCTGCTTCCACACGCCAGCTATGAACTGGCCACTTATGCATTAGCCGAGCTTTTTACCCGCAAAGACGAGGCTGAAATCACTGAGCTGCGCAAGGCCGGCCATGCCATTGACGCGGTCCACGCGCAGGTACCGCAGCTTTTGCAGGCCGGTCGCACCGAGGCCGAGGTGGCCCACGAACTGGAAAAGCTCATTCTGCAGGAGCATTCCGTTATCGATTTCGTCATCGTCGGCTCGGGCCCGAATGGCGCCAACCCGCACCATAGCTTTTCGGATCGCGTGTTGGCTGAGGGCGAGCCAGTCGTCGTCGATATCGGAGGCACTTTGCCTTCCGGCTACCACTCCGATTGCACCCGCACCTACGTTGTGGGCGGGGAGTTTTCCAAGGCCCCGCAGGATTTCCAGGATGCCTATGCCGTGCTTGCCGACGCCCAAGCTGCCGCCCGCGCAGCATCCCACCCCGGCAGCACCGCCGCAGACATCGATGCCATTGCCCGCCAGGCGATCTCGGCAGCCGGCTGGGGCGACTACTTTGTCCACCGCACCGGACATGGCATCGGCCTGTCCACGCACGAGGAGCCTTTCATTATGGAAGGCAACGATCTCGCCTTGGAAGAGGGCATGGCCTTTTCCATTGAGCCGGGTATTTACTTGGAAGGCAAGTGGGGTATGCGTTTGGAAGACATCGTGGTGCTGACCAATGATGGCTACGAGTCCCTCAACCAAGCTCCGCGTGACGTCCGTTAATGGCTGGCGTACTGATTCTGGGCGGCCGCAGCGATATTGGCGGAGAAATCGCTAGGAGAGTAGCCCCAGGCCACGATATTGTGCTCGCCGCTCGTGGCACTCACGGAATGGAGCGCATGGAAGGCCAGCTCAGGGCGGCAGGTGCGCGCAGCGTGCATCTGCTTAATTTCGACGCCGCAGATTTTCCGTCCCATGCCGGTGTGGTCGATCGCGCCATAGAGCTGGCAGGCCCCCTTGAGCTTGCTGTCGTCGCCTTTGGCATCCTGGGCGATCAGCAGCGGGCAGAACGCGATGCTTCCCACGCGGTCGACATCGCCACAATCGATTATGCCGCGCAGATTTCACTGCTTACGCTGGTTTCGCAGCGAATGGACCGCGGCCATATCGTTGCCTTTTCCTCGATAGCAGGCTGGAGGGCCCGCCGGGCAAACTACGTGTACGGATCTACCAAGGCTGGTCTTGATGCCTTTTGTCAGGGGCTGGCGGACAAGCTGCACGGCAGCCAGGTAGGCCTTATTACTGCGCGCCCTGGCTTTGTCATTGGCAGCATGACGGAAGGAATGAAGCCGGCGCCACTTTCCGTGCGTCCGGCAGATGTGGCCGAGGCAGTAGTCGACTGCATTGACCGCGATGCACGGCGCGGTAAGCCGCGTTCGCGCACCGTGTGGATTCCTCGGGCTCTGCAGGGCCTAGCGTGGGTCATGCGGCTTGTACCGCGCCCACTCTGGCGGCACATGCCGCGCTAAACCTTGCGCTCTCGTTACTCTGCGCGTAGCAGAGGAGAGTTGATGTCGAAGATAAAACCGCGTGGGGCGAGTACGCGCAGCACCACTTCGGCATCACCCTCGGCAATATTGTGAAAGACTAATCCGCCCCACGGGGTGACGGTGATGTCTACCTCCAACTGGCCGATAAGTTGCGCAAACTCGGCAGGGATGGCGCCGCGGTGCACGCCCGCACCCAGATCGACAACGCCCGCGGGCGAATGCTGATCCAGCCAACCAATAGGGCCGGGCTCTGCCAAAGCGGAGGCATTATGCTCAGCGGAATCCGAGTTCTGGAGTACCTCCTCATAGTGCTGGGCAGCAGCCTGTGGAGTCAGTGGGGCAGAGGGGGCGTCGCCAAGCGGGGAACACTCAAGGCGCAGGGCTCCGTCCCCGCCGATGCTAAGGCTGACTGCGGCCGCGCCGGTCGGTACGTCGTCGTGGGCGATAACGGCCAGTCCGGGACCGCCTTCCGCCGCTCCCAGCTCAGCGGCGATGTCCTGGGCCGTTTGCTTGGCCTCCGCCGACAAAGGCGAAGCCAGCACCGGCATCGCCGTGGCGCGCAATTGCAACTGCTGGAGCTGCTGATTGAGTGCCTCTGCATCCTTAATACCGCGCAGCTCGATTGCGGAAAACCGGTCGATGTAGACATACCCATCCGCACAAGCACTGGCGCACTGCGCCAAAGTGACCCAATCCTGGGCGTGGGTGTTGCCGCCGGCAACGTGGATGCGGATGCACGTGCCGTACTGGGGGTCTTCAAAAAGCGCAGGAGTAAACATGCGCACTAGTCTAACCTGCCACGGCTGCAGCTTCGCGCATGAGTGTTGCCAGCACTTTATCAGTCTGCCTCGTTAGACTGAGACCATGCCGTTTATGTATTTTGCTCTCTACATGGTCGCAGAGACCCTGACCTTCTGGGCCGTCTCTAAATGGATCGGTGTTGGCTGGGCGCTTATCGCACTCTTTGTCACCATGTTCTTCGGAATGTCCATCGCTGGCATTGAAGTGCGCCGTTTGATGGGAAAGCAGGTCGAACGCACTGGAGACGGTACATACGTGGTTCGCGGCGGCAATGTGGGCAAGACCGCCAGCAATGTGGGCCTTACCTTGGTAGGCGGCATGTTGCTTTCTTTGCCGGGCTTCTTGACGACGATCCTCGGAGCCCTCTTTATCTTCTCGCCGACCCGCGCCGTCTTCCGCACGATGATGGCGGCCTCTTTGTACCGCAAGATCGAAAACATGGGCGTTAAAATCTACGAGGCCACCCCAATGGCGCAGCAGCACGACTCTTATGGCGACTTTGGCTCCTTTGGACGTGGCCAAGCAACCCAAAATGGGCACCCCAGCACGCAGGATGCTGGCCCGCATGAGGTGTTGGATGAGGAGGAAATTCGCCGCTGGAGTGAGAACCTGGATCCAGATGACTTCGGACCCTCCGGAGGCGAGTCCAAGGGCGGAAAGAACTAGTGATGCTGACTCTTGCCCGCCTCGTAGTGGCGGGTCTTTCAGGCCTGCTCACGTATGCCGCCATAGAGCCCCGTGGCTGGTGGTGGGCTGCCATTGTGGGCGTGGGCTTGCTGTACGCGAGCTTGCTGCCGTGGGGAACTAGGCACGTTTCCGCCCGCGTAGGCGCGCTTCTTGCAGTCGCGCATTCGCTCGTGCTGTACCTGCTAACACTGCCTTGGATCGGCGAATTGGTGGGCAGCGGGCCATACATCGCTTTGGCCGTATGGCTTTCGGTATACGCCATTGTGCTGGGCCTTGGCGGCGCGGCGGTAGCGCGGTGGAAATACGGTTTTATTGCCTTCCCGTTCTTCTACCTCGCGGTGGAGGTGCTGCGTTCTTCGGTACCTTTCGGCGGTTTCTCTTGGGTGAAATTGGCTTGGGGACAAGTCGACGGACCGCTAGCCAACCTGGCGCCGTGGGGCGGAACCTCGCTCATTACCGCGGCCACAGTTTTGTGCGGCTGCGGTCTCGCTGCGCTGCTAATTCAACGCGGTTGGAAGACTAAGGGTATCGCTCTCTTGGCGGCTATCCTTCCCCTTGCAAGCGCGACGGTGGCAGGCTTGGGAATCAACCGAGACGATTCCACTGTCGGGGAAGCAAAGGTTGCCGCAATCCAAGGAAACGTACCTCGTATAGGCCTAGACTTTGCCGGGCAACGCCAAGCGGTCCTCAACAACCACGTTGCAGAAACAAAGAAGCTGGCCGCACGCGAAAAGGACATTGACCTAGTCATCTGGCCCGAAAACTCCTCCGATATCAACCCATTCCGTGACGGCAAGGCAGCCACGGCGATCAGTGGTGCCGTCGATGCGATAGACGCACCTGTTTTGGTTGGCACCGCCACGCGGGATGAGGTGGGAGCCCGCAACACCATGCAGGTCTTTGCTCCCGGACATACGGTGGGAGACCATCACTATAAGAAGTACCTGCAGCCCTTCGGTGAAACCATGCCCATGCGGGATTTCTTTGCCAAGTTTTCTGACTATGTGGACCTCGCCGGCGATTTTAAGCCCGGTAACGGCCCAGGTGTGGTCTCCATGGCGGGCGTGCCGGTTGGCGTGGCAACGTGCTACGAAGTCTCCTTCGATAACGCCTTTAGGGAGTCGGTGAAAAATGGCGCGCAACTGCTGACGACGCCTACCAATAACGCCACCTTTGGCTATTCCGATATGACCTACCAACAATTGGCCATGAGCCGGTTGCGTGCGATGGAGACGGACCGAGCCGTGGTGGTGGCGGCGACTTCTGGTGTATCCGCCATTGTTCACCCGGATGGACGCGTTAGCCAGTCCACGGATATTTTCACGGCGGACGCCTTAGTAGAACAGTTGCCCTTGCGTAGCGGCGAGACCTTTTCCGTGAGGTTTGGTTCGCCCCTGCAATGGCTCATGGTTATTATTGGAACAGTCTGCGCACTGGTAGCTTTGCGCACAAACCGCCTGCGACGCACCCCGCGCCGCTCCGGCACAGATACATACGTAGGAGCATAAACACTGTGAGCACGCTTGAATCCTCGACCTTGGTCATCATCCCGACCTATAACGAGATCGAAAATCTTCCTCTCATTACTGGACGCGTCCGTGAGGCCGTCCCAGAGGTCCATATCCTCATCGTGGACGATAACTCTCCCGATGGAACTGGTGACAAGGCCGATGAATTCGCAGCGCAAGATGACCACATCCATGTTCTTCACCGCGAGGGCAAAGGTGGCCTGCTAGGCGCTTATATCGCCGGCTTTGAGTGGGGATTGGAGCGCGACTACCAGGTGCTGTGTGAGATGGATGCAGACGGCTCCCACGCCCCGGAACAGCTTCACCTGTTGTTGGAAGAGGTGGACAAGGGCGCGGACCTAGTTATCGGCTCCCGCTATATTCCAGGTGGCGAGACCGTCAACTGGCCAGCGTCCCGCGAATACCTGTCCCGTTTGGGCAATATTTACATCTCCGTAGCGCTGGGCGCTGGGCTGTCCGATATGACCGCCGGTTACCGTGCGTTCCGCCGCGAGCTGCTCGAGTCCATCGACTTTGATGAGCTGTCCAAGGCCGGTTACATCTTCCAGGTTGATCTGGCCTTCCGTGCCGTCAAGGCTGGCTTTGACGTCCGCGAGGTTCCCATTACCTTTACCGAGCGCGAATATGGCGAATCTAAGCTTGATGGTTCCTTCGTGAAGGATTCCTTGCTCGAGGTCACCAAGTGGGGCGTTGCCCATCGCGCTGAGCAGCTGCAGGACTTCGGTGGCGCCGTGTCCCAGTTGGTCAACCGTGAAGTCAAGGACGGCTCCATTCACGATCTAGGCGTTCAGGCCCGTAAGGGCGCCGGCTGGGTCTCTGACTTCGCCAGCGAGATCGGGCATCTGGCAAAGCACCAGATTGCGCAGCTCAAGAAGTAGGCGCAACCGCAACGCATAAGGCCCGTACCGTCCCTTAGTTAGAGTAGGGAGGTACGGGCCTTTTGCTGCCGCAGAACTTTAAGAGTTCTTTTGCTGCTGCTCCTGCTGTTCCTTCAGGAGGCGGGCTGCGGAACGGCGGCGGGAGCGCAGGTGGTTAATGCGCTCTTCAAGCAGCTCATCGAGCTCCTCAATGGAGCGGCGCTCACGCAGCATATCCCAGTGGGTGCGTGGTGGCTTAGCGGGCTTAGACTCAACGCCTTCACCTTCTACCAGGTGGCCCAGCTTGCCATTCTTGCACATCCATTCTTCAGGGATTTCAGCATCATCCGCGAAAGGCACCTCGTAAATCTCGCCGTCTTCGGTGCGGTACTTCACCATCTGGCGCGGTGCGAGGTCGTGGTCGCGGTCGGTTTCGTAGCTGACTGCGCCCATACGGCTGCCACGGAGTACGCGATCTGCCATGCAACATCATCCTTTTCAAAGAGATCCCTGATTGAGTGCGAAGCAAAACTTCGCCTAAGAGCTACTAATTATAACGAACACCCACGCGTCTTTGTTCCCAGCCCGCCCAAAATGAACTAAAGTGTATCGGGTGATCCGTACAGCTAGTCGTGAACGCAACGTCGGTTCCTGCCAATGGTGTGGGAAGGACATTGACCAAGGCGGTAGGGGACGGCCACGGAAGTTTTGCAGCGCCTCCTGCAAGCAGCGGGCTTATGAGCAAAGAAATAACGTCAGTGGCACGGGAATTCCCGCCAATGCCGTGATCCTTACTCCAGACAAGGCAGAGAGTTTGCGCGACGGACTTTTTGAACTACGTTGTTCCGCAGAAGATATCAATACCGCCGCGGAGGAAGGCGCTAGTGCGCAGGAGCTTGCCGGTTTGTGCGAAGAGCTTGTTGCCCTGGCGCGACGCCTAGAAGGACTTCGATAGAAGATGAAAAAGCTTTTTTATAACCGCAAGCTCGTCATCACAATCTTTGTGGTGCTGATTGTGTTGCTCACCGCCGTGGCCATTGGCCCGATGGTGTATTCGCTCCTCAAGGGCGCCGGAGTAAAGACCGAACCAGTTTCCGCCGACGGCGCAAAGGCCGCATCAACGGAGCTCGATGGCGCCTGGGAGGTAGCCAAGGGCCGTGCTAATAACCATACCTCGGTTGGTTTTACCTTTAATGAGGTTCTACCTGCGGAAAAGACCACCACATCGGGTTCAACCACGGAGGTAACCGGCCAGGCGGATATTTCTGATTCCACCCTGAAAACCGCCACGGTCACTGTTGATATGGACGAGCTGACCACGGATAAGAAGGTCCGCGATCAGAACATGAAGTCCAAGCTCTTTGAGACCCAGCTGTTCCCAGAGTCTTCTTTTGAGCTGACTAAGCCGGCTTCGCTTGCCGACGTCCCTGATGACGGCACCATTGGCAAGGTTGAGCTCACCGGCGATCTGACGATCAAGAATAAGACGCACGAGATCACTCAAGATTTTGACGTCCTTCGCGATGGAGACCAGATAGTTATCGGCGGTACCGTGCCAGTTGATCGCCTTGATTACGGCGTAGAGACCCCGGAGATGCTCGCCGCAAAGGTCGAGGAAGACGGCGAAGTAAATCTCCGCATTTCTTTCGAGAAGAACTAGCGGGGGCTTAGCCTGTGAATTCCCGTCAGATTATCCCGTTTATGTGGCTGCGCCTCGTCGTCGTCATCGGCTTTACTATTTTCGTAGCCGTTCAACATATGTGGGTCATTGTGGCCATCTCGGTTCTTTTGGCGCTGTTGACTATATGGCAGCTGTGGAGTGCTTACCGGAATCGCTAGTTAGGCCTTCACGGTGTTGGGGGAACTTCCCCGAATAACGTCAGTGTGACGTTATATAGTGGTGTAGTTGACCCCGCTAGAAGGGCATATCTTTGCCGATATCAGTATTTTCGGTCGCCGAGCAAAACGCCGCCACTAATAGTTGGCCCCGGAATGAAGAGGTCCGGAAAGACAGATGGGGCCGGCTGTCACAGAGCTGAACTCCAATGAGCTACAAGCCGGAATCGATACATGCGCCTGAGTCTGGCAGCCGGCGGAGGGCGCGGCAAAGGCCGCGGGGCGCCGCCAAGCAAAGCGCCGTAACATCGCGTGGAAATTGAAGGAGGCTGAACCGGGGTCCAATAGATGGGCCGGAAAGATGAGTTAGCGCTCGGGCGCATATGGGAGCGATACACGATGGCCTTCGGATATCCGTAATTGTCCGATAATGTACATTATGTCACTTTAAAGATGGGTGCGGTTCCCTCTCTTTGCTCTATCGTCGTACATGGCTTGCTGTCGCGGTCCTGAGATGGCCTCCACCAAGGGGCAATCCCACCCCGCTGGCGTCCTGAAAGGCAGACGAGTGCGTAAAATTGACACCATGACAATTCAGCACGTAGTAGATAAGCCTTCCCGCGCAGCTCTCTTTCTTGTCCTTGAGATCAAGGACGGCGGTGAGCAAGCCACTCGCGATATGCTCACGGGGTTTGCCGGACTGTTTAAGTCCGTTAACTTCCGCTACAACGAAGGCGAGCTTTATACCGTAGTCGGCATTGGTGCTTCCATGTGGCCGCGTCTGACCAGCGCACCGATGCCGGAACGCCTCAAGGAATTTGAGGCAATTGACGCCGCGCATAAGGCCCCGGCCACGCCAGGCGATATTCTTCTCCACTTCCGTGCAAATAACTATGACCTGTGTCATGAGATGGCCCGCCAAGTACTGGATCAGCTGGGCGATGCCGCCAGGGTTATCGATGAGACCCAAGGTTTCAAGTACCTAGACCAGCGCGACTTGCTGGGCTTTGTGGATGGCACCGCCAATCCCCTCGCCGAAGAGGCTTTAGATACCGTGCTGCTTGGCGACGACGCCGACTACCCCCGTGGCTCCTATGTCACCGTCCAAAAATATATCCACGACCTAGCCAAGTGGAACGAGCTGAGCACCGAGGAGCAAGAAAAGGTGATCGGCCGCACCAAGGCCGACGATATCGAGTTGGATGACGATACCAAGCCCACTAATTCTCACGTAGCCCTCAATGACCTAGAGGAAGATATTTACCGCGAGAACATGGTCTTTGGCTCTTTCGCCGCGGGTGAGATGGGTACTTACTTCATCGGTTATGCCAAGGACCCAGAAAACGTCATGGAGCGCCTGTGCAATATGTTCATTGGCAAGCCGGAGGGAAACTACGACCGCATCTTGGACTTTTCCACCGCGCTTACAGGCACCAATTTCTTTGTGCCCAGCGCGGATCTGATGAAGAACTTCGACGAGCTGCCGCTGGCCTAAGGGCCACCCGCCTTACGGCCGCCCGCCTAACGCCGACCCCCGCGGTTGCGGTGGGCCAACCCAAATTGCACCGAGTCAATCATCCCGAGCGTCATAAGGGCCTCGCGGAGGGCAAATTGGAAGGTCCACAAGCGGCGGAAGACTGGGTCGAATCCAGCGGCCGCTGCCTCCCGTAGGTGCCCATCAAAAAAGGATCGCTGCTGACGCAGGGACTCCAGGTAATGGGTGCCCACGTGTGTTTCGGACACGATGCGCAGGTTCGAGTTCTTATCTACTAGCTGGTGCATTTCGGTGGTGAGCGGATAGTCCAACCCCGGCCACACATAGGCTCGCAAAGCCTGAAGCGAGGCCCTACCGGCCTCAGTCATCGACTCGGTCGCCACGATGGACTGGATTCCTGCCCGGCCATTAGGCGTCAAGAAGCGGTCGACTGCGCGGATGTACTCCTTGCGCTCACTAGGGCTGAGTTGTTCTATCTTTTCTACGGTGACGATGGCGTCATAGTGCCCGTGCCACTGCTTGGGGTTCGGGACGACGCCGGGAATGCGCTCGACATGGATGGAATCGTCTGCCCCCTCTAGTACGAGGGCCTCGCGCATGTGGCTCATTTGGTCCACATCACTTGTCAAAACGTCTACTGTAGCGCGCCGCTTAGTCGCCCGCATCGCGGGCTGCATTCCGGCAGCCGGGTACACCAACAGGTGGGTTCCGGCGCCGGTACGGGTAGCGTCTAGCAGCCAATCCGCTGCGCGGCGCTGTGCATCTCCCAGATCATCCCTGTCCACACTTGTGGGCTCACTCAGCGTCGTGACATCGACGAAGTGGCTCTTCGGTTCCTTGCGGCCGGCCTTGGGGCTATAGCTTTCCACCGTTTCCCTAATGGTGGTCGGTACACCACTGGAAAATATCCCACCTACATGGCTTAATCCATCGCCGGCATAAAGCCGAACCAATTCCAGCGGCAGCTCCCCTGGCTCCGACTTACCAGTACCAAGCATTTTGGCCTTGGGGAGGTAGCCTGCTCCCAATAGGCGGCCGAGCACCTTTACCAGCTGCGAGGAGGAGGTGACGGTCCACTCTCCTGCCATATAACTTTCCGCAAATCCCAGCCAACCGCTAGCGGCAATACGCTCGAACAAGGCATCATGCCCCACCTTGAGATCTGGTCCACCTTTGGCTTCGAGGTCAAGTTCTAGACCGGCATCATCGCAGGCCTTGGCAAATTCAGCCTCTGCCCGGCGGGCTTTCATTCCAGGCCAACGAGGTGCGGGAACCGTAGCCACATTGGGCCAGGATTCTGCATCGATAGAGCTCAAATGCTCAGGGCGGGTAAAAGACATAATGCCAGGTGCGCTCCTTGGTGGGCGGAGGAAGTCACTATCCGGAACAACCTTAGTCAGCTTTGTGCGCACCCCGGTTTAGGCGCTCCGCACAGCCGCGCCGGTTCTTCCCGCGGAATCTGCAACGCAGCGGCGGAAGTTTATCAGTCATTAAGTATGCGCGTTCTGTTTGAAGTGTTTAGACTGTATGGGTACTAAACATTAGCTTTCTTAAGGAAGGTAGCATTAAATCCATGACTGATACCCCTTATCGCCCCAACGGTGGCCGCCACCACGTCGTCGTGGTTGGCGCCGGCTTCGGTGGTCTCAACACCGTTCAGAAGCTGAAGAACGCCGATGTGGAAATCACCCTCATCGATAAGAAGAACCACCACCTGTTCCAGCCGATGCTGTACCAGGTAGCTACCGGCATGATTTCCGCCGGTGAGGTTGCCCCTTCCACCCGCCAGCTGCTGCGCGATCAGGACAACGTCCACTTCGTCAACGCTGAGGTAACTGATATCAATCTGGCGGATCAGACGGTGACCGCCGAGCAGGACGAGTTCTCCCGCACCTATGCTTATGACTCCCTGGTTGTCGCCGCAGGTTCCGGTCAGTCCTACTTTGGCAACGACCACTTCGCCGAGTTCGCCCCTGGCATGAAGACCTTGGACGATGCCTTGGAGCTGCGTTCCCGCATCATCTCGGCGTTTGAAAAGGCTGAGCTTACTGACGACCCCGCAGAGCGCGAGCGCCTGCTCACCTTCATCATCGTTGGTGCTGGCCCAACCGGCGTTGAGCTCACCGGCCAGATTGCCGAACTGGCAAACCGTACCCTCAACGATGTCTACTCCAACTACGGCACCACCTCCGCCAAGATCTACCTGCTCGATGGCGCCCCACAGGTACTGCCACCATTTGGCAAGCGCCTAGGCCGCAAGGCGCAGCGCACCTTGGAAAAGGAAGGCGTACAGGTTCACCTCAACGCCATGGTGACCGACGTAACCGCGGATACTGTCACCTACAAGGATATGAAGACCGAGGAAGAGACCACCCTGACGGGTGCTACCAAGATCTGGTCCGCCGGTGTGGCCGCTTCCCCACTGGGCAAGATGGTTGCAGAGCAGGCTGGTGTCGAGGCAGACCGCGCAGGTCGCGTCTCCGTCAACGAGGACCTGACCGTAGGCGAGCACAATAACGTCTACATGGTCGGTGACATGATCTCCCTCAACCGCCTGCCGGGTCTGGCACAGGTTGCAATCCAGGGTGGCGCGCACGTCGCTAAGCTCATTCAGGCCAAGGTGGATGAGGAATCTACCGCTAATGAGAAGGAAGCCTTCGACTACTTTGACAAGGGCTCCATGGCCATCGTCAAGCGCTTCAACGCCGTCGTTAAGCTGGGCAAGACCGAATTCGGTGGCTTTGCAGGTTGGGTAGCATGGCTCGGCCTGCACCTGACCTACGTCATTGGTCTGCGCAGCCGTTTGGCCGTGCTGGTTAACTGGGCAACCAATATCCTCTCCCGCGACCGCGGCAATCTGGAAATCACCACCCAGCAGCGCATCGCACGCAATATCATTAACAAGAACGAGAAGTAATATCTCATCGCTCGCATCGCCGCCCCACCTGCTGCACGCAGGCTGCGGGCGGCGATTTTTATTTTCCCGGACTACCCGTTATTAGCGCCGGCGATTCCACAACTGGATACCCGGACGCTGGTTTTCGCACATAGTTTCCGTGACCTTTGTTAGGCTGAGACACGCAACATGGGGTGCCACACACGGTGCGGCTGAGAAATACCCATCGAACCTGCACTCAGTTAGAACTAGCGAAGGGATAGTTGTGGATTATGCTTTTCTGCGCGCACACGACGCTGTGCGCGAGTCCACGCCGCTTATTCAATGTTTGACCAATAAGGTCGTCAGCAACGTCACCGCCAACGCCCTGCTGGCCATCGGGGCTAGCCCGGCAATGGTCGATACGCCAGAGGAATCGCGCGAATTTGCGCAGGTAGCCAGCGGCGTACTCATCAATTGCGGTACGCCCAGCTCAGAGCAATACGGCGGCATGCGCGAGGCCATCGCTGGGGCGAACTCCGCCCACACCCCCTGGGTACTCGATCCGGTAGGCGCCGGCGGCCTGAGCCACCGCACCGATTTCATGCGCGAGGTGCTGCCACTTGGCCCGGGCGCAATCCGTGGCAATGCCTCAGAAATCATTGCCCTCGCAGGCACCGGACGGGGCGGCCGAGGCGTCGAATCTACCGATGGCGTGGAAGCCGCCCTGGATTCGGCAGTAGCACTTTCCAGGGATACCGGCGCCGTCGTGGCCATTTCCGGCCCGCGAGACCTTATCGTCCACGTCGGCGCTACAACGCGTGCCGTCTACCTCGAATCAGGGCACCCGATGCTCCAAAACGTCATCGGTACTGGCTGTTCCCTCGGTGCTATCTGCGCCGCATATCTGGCAGCGTGGGAGGATCCTTTCGAAGCGATTATCGCCGCCCACGCGCACGTTGGTGCGGCGGGAAGCGTGGCCGCCGAGAAGCACCACGCCCCCGGCTCCTTTGCCGTTGCTTGGCTGGATGCGCTCTATGGTGTTCCGACCGCGGATATCGAGGGCCTGGTCAAGCTCACTGACCTAGAGGAGGTTTAAGTGTCTATTGACTGGACGCTCTACCTGGTCACCGATCCAGATCTGGCTGGCGGGCGAGACAACGTGGTTTCCATCGTGCAGGAGGCTGTACGCGGCGGTGTTACCGTTGTCCAGCTCCGGGACAAAGAAGCCAGCGATGAACAGATCGAGCGCACCGCACGCGAATTGCTTGACGTACTGGGCGATGTCCCGCTATTCATCAATGACCGCGTAGAGGTGGCAGCAAAGCTCGGCTGCCACCTGCACATTGGGCAGGATGATATGGCTTTTCGCGAGGCCCGAGAGAAGCTGGGTGAGGGACAGCTTATTGGCTTGTCCATCGGCAGTAACGAGGAGCTTGCTGCTATTGCGGACGATGCGCGCCCAGACGTCATCGGCATCGGGCCCGTGCATTCGACTGCAACGAAGAAAAACGCCCCAGCCGGCATGGGTACGGCTGCGGCCGCAGCACTCGCTCACGCCGCACATGAGCGTGGCATCGAGTCCGTCGCCATCGGCGGAATCAAGACCCATAATGCGCACGAGCTGGCGGGCAGCGAGTTTGCCGGAATTTGCGTAGTCAGCGACATCATGGCGGCCGAGGACCCCGCAGCAGCCGCCGCCCACCTTAAGGAGGCTTTCCATGGCTAAAGGGATCTATCCCCGAGTACTGTCCATTGCCGGTACTGATCCCACCGGCGGAGCCGGCATTCAAGCCGATTTGAAATCCATCTCTGCCGCAGGCGGCTACGGTATGAGCGTCGTGACGGCGTTGGTGGCTCAAAACACTCAGGGTGTTCGCAGCGTCCACATACCACCGGTGGACTTTCTGCAGGAGCAGCTAGACTCCGTCATCGACGATGTGGAGATTGATGCGGTAAAGATTGGCATGCTTGCCGGCTCCGCCATTACCGCCAAGGTCGCAGACTTCCTGCGGCGCCTGCCGGACGATGTCCCCGTGGTACTTGATCCGGTAATGGTGGCAACCAGCGGAGATCGCCTGCTGGAGAAGGAAGCAGAACAGGCCGTGCGCGATCTCTGCTCCCAGGTGGATCTCATCACCCCGAACTTGAAGGAATTGGCAGTCCTTACCCAGACGGACGAGGCGAGCGACCTAGAAGAGGCGATTGCCACGGCAAAGGCGTGGGCAAAGGCTGCTAATACCGCGGTCGTCGTCAAGGGCGGGCACCTTCATGCCAACATCGCCGACAATGCGGTGGTCAATGCGGATGGGTTGGTACACCGCGTTGCCGCAAGCCGAGTGGACACGAAGAATACGCACGGAACTGGCTGTTCCCTCTCTTCTGCCCTAGCCACCCGCCTGGGAGCCGGCGATAGCCCCGCAGCAGCTCTGGCGTGGTCCACCCAATGGCTGCACGAGGCGATTGCTAATGCGGATGCGCTTCACGTGGGCAAGGGACACGGACCCGTGGACCACCTGCACCGCTCGCAGCGTCTCATGCAGGCGGCCTCTGCCCTGCCCCAGCCGTACTTATCCGGCAAGCTGGTAGAACTGGAAAGCGTCGACCAGCCCCGCGTTCCCGCGGCCGGCCCACACACGCAACGCCTGTGGAACCTAGCCAGGGATCACTGGGAGGCTATCAAGGCACTGCCCTTTATTCGGGCCTTGGGCACGGGAGCGTTGGAAAAGGATGCCTTTGGCTTCTACCTCGACCAAGATGCCCAGTATCTTAATGCTTACTCCAAGGCATTGGCTCGCCTCGCCAGCCAAGCCCCAGAAGCGGCACAGCAGCTGCACTGGGCTGAGGGAGCGCATGATTGCTTGGCGGTGGAGGCCGAGCTGCACCGCGGCTGGCTCGAAAGCGATATCACAACCGCAGCCTCCCGGGTTACTAGCGCCTATACGGATTTCCTCATCCGCTCGACGCATACGGATGACTACGTGGTGGGCGCTGCGGCGGTACTGCCCTGCTACTGGCTGTATGCAGAGGTAGGCCTCCACCTTGCAGAGTTTGATTCCCCTGAGCACCCCTATCACTCATGGCTCTCCATGTACGGCGGCGAGGACTTCCTTAACGGGGTTCGCGCGAGCCTCGACATCGTCGAACAAGCCCTCGCCGGGGCGGATGAGCGCACCCGCCTGCGGGCCGAGCGCGCCTATATCACCGCCAGCCACCATGAGGTGGATTTCTTCGACCAAGCCGATAGGCGCTTTTAGGCCAGCAAGTCCGACCCAGGGCGCGAAAGAACGGCGACTAAGAAGGTGGAATGCTCCGAGAAGAGCTTCATGTCCCACGAGGAGAAAGTGAAGTCGACTCGGTAGCCCACCTTCTGCGCCATGTCGAGGAAATCAGAAAATTCCCACCCACGGCCCTCGCCGAAGCCGGTGACGAGGCGACCACCGGGCTTGAGAGAATTATAGATATTGCGCAGAGCGGGCTCGCGGCCTTCCTTTGCTAGAAAGCCCATGACATTGCCGGCAGACACGGCGATATCAAAGGGACCTTCTGGCACCTCTTCCTCGCACAGGTCTCCCACGAACCATTGCCCCTCTGAGAAATCGTGCTCAGCGTGCTCGATGAGAATGGGGTCTACGTCGACGCCTACAACGCTATGGCCACGGCGAAGCAGCTCGCCGCCGACGCGGCCGGTGCCACAGCCGGCATCGAGGATGGTGGAGTTGCGCTCCACCATGGCGTCGATAAGCCGGGCCTCGCCATTGATGTCTTTACCCTGTGCAGCCAGCACCTTCCATTTGCGAGCAAAGTTATGGGAGTGCTCGGGATTAGCTTCGGTTACTTCTTTCCACGTAGGCATAGATTCGATTATATTACCCGGCTTCGGTGTAAGATTTACCCGCTGCGTAAAATCGCCGCCTGCCCATTGGGAAAATACCCGCACTACCGCGCAAAGGAGGCTGAAAAGATGCCATCCGTACCTTCACCCTTTAGGGGCCGCAAGAAACCCGAGCCTCCTAGTAAGCCCACTTCCCTGCTGGTACCACCGGAGCGCGCCATCGAACATTGCCGCGTCTTTGTGGATGGCGAGGCGCTTCCCGGGGAGTATTCCACCAGCTCCGCTCTGGAAGCCATAGAGGAATACGGCCGCGGATTTATTTGGGTAGGCCTGCATGAGCCCTATGAGTCCCAGATGACCAAGGTGGCCTCCCAGTTTGGCATCCACGAACTCATCGTAGAAGACGCCGTTATGGCCCATCAACGCCCTAAGCTCGAACGCTACGATGATCAGCTCTTCGTGGTCGCGCGTTCGGTGAACTACCGCGATCATGATGAGGTCACGGATAAGCGCCAGATCATTTCTACCGGCGAGATCCAGATGATTATGGGCTCCAACTTCATCATCACCGTCCGCCACGGGGCAAAGCTACCCAACCTGGCATATACGGTGGAAGATGAGCAGGACTTGGTGGAGCTCGGCCCAGTGGCCATGGCCTGGAAGATCCTGGACATGATGGTGGACCGCTACTCGGAGATTTCCCGCCTTATCAGTATCGAGGTCGATGAGCTGGAAGAAGAAATCTTTACCCCGAACCTCAAGTTTGATGTAGACCGCATCTACATGTTCAAGCGTGAGGTGCTGGAGATGAAGCATGCCATTGACCCACTTTCGGTGGCACTGAAATCCATGGTCTCGGACCACAAGGATTTAATTTCCAAGCAATTGCGCTCCTACCTGCGCGATGTCAACGACCATGAGCTCGTGGTCAAGGACCAAGTATCCAGCTTCGATGAGCGCCTTACCTCGCTTATCGACGCCTCGGTAGCCAAGGTAACGATGCAACAGAACTCGGATATGCGCACCATTTCCGCGGTCGTAGGCATGTGGGCCGCGCCTACCCTGGTGGCGGGTATCTACGGCATGAACTTCGACATTATGCCGGAGCTACACTGGGCGCTGGGATACCCCATGGCGATTATCATCATGATCTTGGTCGTTGTGGGCCTGTGGGCTTGGTTCCGAAAGAACCACTGGCTCTAATCCCTCCGGTACGCTGGTGCGCTATGAGCGATATCACTGTTTATGGCGCTACCGGGCTGGTCGGCCAATTGGTGGCGCGCTACCTTGCCTCGATTAACGCGCCCTCTGTGACTCTGGCCGGCCGGAACCGACCGGTGCTAGCCGCGCTGCGCGATGAACTCAATCCGCACTGGGACATCGCCATCGCCGCCGCCGATGATGCCGCCGCTGTGGAGCGCATGGTGGAAGGTACCAAGGTGCTCATCACCGTGGTCGGCCCCTACAGCCTGTATGGCGGCCACGTCGTTGCCGCCTGCGCGCGCCATGGCGTGGACTATGTTGACCTCTGCGGTGAGGTTCCCTTTATTCGCCGCAGCATCGATTCCCACCACGCCACCGCCCAATCCACGGGTGCGCGCATCGTTCACTCCTGCGGCTTTGATTCCGTGCCCTCAGATATTGGCATGCTCAATCTCTACCAGGCGGCAGGAAAGCCGTTTGCACGAGTACAGATGGTCGTCGACAAGCTCAAAGGCGGAATCTCTCCGGGCACCATCGAGTCTTCCCTGCAGGTCTCGCATGCCGCGCACGCGGATAAAGAGGTAGCCCGCAACCTGCACAATCCTTACTCCCTGGACCCGGATCCCAAGGCCGGGCCACGCTTAGACGGCCTCCAGAAGGACTTCGAAATTAAAGAAGTCGACGGTGTGGGCTGGGTAGGCCCCTTTTTCATGTCCATGTTCAATACCCGCGTGGTGCGCCGCTCTAACGCTCTGCTGGGGCGCGCGTGGGGCACACGCCTGTTTTACAAGGAAGCATGGTGGGCTGGCACCGGTCTTCTCGGTCGCGCACGCGCCTATGGGCTGGCGCTCGCCACCAAGCTACTTTTTGATGGCACTCAGTCGCGCCTGCGCCCACTGGTGGAAAAGGTTCTGCCCACACCCGGACCTAGCGGTGCGCATTTCCAAGTCAGCCACCACGGCATTACCGAAGATGGCGAACGCTGGCGAGCAACTGTGTCAGCACAAGGCGACCCAGGCTATGAAGTCACCGCCATGATGCTGAGCCAGGCTGCGCTCTGCTTGCTCGATTCGCGCTCCGGTACTAACCGCGCAGGCGGCGTACTCACCCCGGCCACCGGACTTGGAAAGCCTTATCTGCAGCGGCTTTCCGCCCACGGCATGTCTTTTACCGCCGCTCGGGTAAACTAGCGCAGAATCATTGTGCGCAAGGTGGTGCGGGCGATAAGCTCGCGGCCTTGCCGCATCTCGACGCTCCACACATGGGTGCGGCCGCCTAGCTGCACTGGCGTAGCCACGGCTTCTAACTCGCCCTCACCTGTGGATCGAATAAAGTCGCTGGAGTTATTGACGCCGACCGCGGGAGCGTCGGCAGCCGCCACGCTGGCAATGGAGGCCACGGTTTCTGCGATAGAGCAATACAACCCGCCGTTGGCTACTCCCCAGGGCTGGTGATGCTCCGGCAGCACCTGCAGTGTCGCCCGGGCCTCGCGCGGGCCCACGTAGGTGAACTGCAGTCCTAGCAATGCCGCAAGGCCGCCGTTTAAGGCATTGAGAGACTCCAGTTCTTCTGCATTGAGCACTCGCGTGTGCGCGAGGTGGAGCAAGTCATTGAGTTTCTGCGTATCCGACATAGTCCACCAGCCTAGCCATTGATGCCAGCCTCGCATCCTAGTGACGTAGGATAGGCAGCATGACTGATAAGAATGAACTTGCTCAGATTGGCGTCGTGGGATTGGCGGTCATGGGTTCTAATTTGGCCCGTAACTTTGCCCGCAACGGCAATACCGTAGCGGTGTATAACCGCAGCCCTGAAAAGACCCATGCGCTCATTGAGACCCACGGTGAAGAAGGCAACTTCGTGCCTTCGGAATCCATCGAGGACTTTGTGGCTTCTTTGGAGCGCCCACGCAAGGCAATCATCATGGTCAAGGCTGGCAAGGCCACCGATGCGGTCATCGATCAGCTGGCCGAGGCCATGGATGATGGCGATATCATCATCGACGGCGGAAATGCCTTGTTCACTGACACCATTCGCCGCGAGAAGGACGTAGCCGCCCGCGGCAAGCATTTCGTCGGCGCCGGAATCTCCGGCGGCGAGGAGGGCGCGCTCAATGGCCCCTCCATCATGCCCGGCGGCCCCAAGGAGTCGTGGGAGACCCTCGGCCCGATTCTTGAGTCCATCGCTGCGAATGTGGACGGCACCCCGTGTGTAACCCACATTGGTCCGGACGGCGCCGGCCACTTTGTCAAGATGGTCCACAATGGCATCGAGTACGCCGATATGCAGGTCATCGGCGAGGCTTATCAGCTGCTGCGCTATGGCGCAGGCATGGAGCCGGCCGAAATCGCAGAGGTATTCCGCGAATGGAACTCCGGCGACCTTGATTCCTACCTCATTGAAATTACCGCCGAGGTTCTGGCCCAAAAGGATCCGGAGACTGGCGCCCCGCTTGTCGACGTCATCGTGGACGCAGCAGGCCAGAAGGGCACCGGCCGCTGGACTGCCATCAATGGATTGGAGCTCGGCGTTCCGATTACCGGTATTGCCGAATCCGTCTTCGCCCGCGCGCTGTCCTCCTCCACCGCGCAGCGCAGCGCCGCCCAGGAAGGCCAGCTTCCCGCCGGCACCATCAAGGCCCTGGACGTGGACAAGGCCGAGTTCATCGAGGATGTACGCCGCGCGCTCTATGCCGCCAAGCTTATTGCCTACTCCCAGGGCTTTGACGAGATTAAGGCAGGATCCGAAGAATTTGGTTGGGACGTTGACCCGCGCGATCTAGCAACCATCTGGCGCGGCGGCTGCATCATCCGCGCCAAGTTCTTGGATCGCATCCGGTCAGCCTATGACAATAACGCGGACTTGCCCGCCCTCATCCTCGATCCCTACTTCAAGGGCGAGCTGGAAGACCTCATCGACCCTTGGCGCCGCGTGGTCGTCGCCGCTACCCAGCTGGGACTCCCGGCACCGGTCTTTGCGTCGTCCCTCTCCTACTACGACAGCCTGCGTGCCGAGCGCCTGCCGGCCGCTCTCATTCAGGGCCAGCGCGATTTCTTCGGCGCCCACACCTTCAAGCGCACCGACAAGCCGGGCACCTTCCACATTGAGTGGTCCGGTGACCGCAGCCTGACCCAGACCGACTAGATTCGCAGTGACGTGTTCAGGGGCCCTTCGGGGCCCCAATCACGTTTCCGAGCAGGTCTTTCCCGTTGAATGCGGCAATCCGTCACGCTGCCGATAGGATGGGAAAGCGATGACTACTTTTGCCGATCTCGGCCTTCCCCAGCGCCTGGTGCACGTTCTGCACAACGAAGGCATTACCGAACCGTTTCCTATTCAAAAAGCCGCGATTCCCGACGCCCTCGCAGGCAAAGACGTACTCGGCCGCGGCCCTACCGGGTCGGGCAAGACCTATACCTTTGGCCTGCCCATGCTCGCCCGCCTTGCCGGAACAGGTGCATCCAAGCCTGCTCATCCCCGTGGGCTCATCCTCGCCCCCACCCGCGAGTTGGCTACTCAAATTCACCAGCGCCTTGATGAACCTGCGGCAACGCTGGGCTTAAGAGTGCTCGCTGTCGTGGGCGGGGTAAATATTAATCACCATATCCGCTCCCTCGCCCGCCCCGTTGATGTTCTTGTTGCTACCCCTGGCCGTGCCCAGGATCTCATTGACCAGGGCAAGCTGCATTTGGATGCGGTCCAGATTACTGCACTAGATGAAGCCGATCAGATGGCCGATATGGGCTTTTTGCCCCAGGTACGCAAGCTTCTGCGCCGAACTCCGGCGCAAGGCCAGCGCTTGCTGTTTTCGGCGACGCTTGACGGCGAAGTCAATAAGCTGGTGGAGCAATTCCTCCATGACCCGGTGGTCCACTCCACAGCCCCGGTGCAAGCTGCAGTGGATTCCATGTCCCATCACCTCTTTTTCGTCGGCGAGCGTCCCGCCCGCAACGAGGTGGTGCTGCGCATCGCTGCCCGCCAAGGCAAAACCATCATGTTCATGCGTACCAAGCACGGCGTGGACAGGCAGGTCAAGAAATTGCGTCGCTCCGGCATCAACGCTTATCCATTGCATGGCGATAAAGGCCAAGGCGCGCGTACCCGCGCAATCGAAGGCTTCGCCGATGGCAGCATTCCAGTGTTGGTCGCCACCGATATTGCCGCCCGCGGTATCGATATTGCGGACGTTTCACTCGTCGTTCACGTCGATCCGCCCGCAGAGCACAAAGCCTATCTCCATCGCGCCGGCCGCACGGCACGCGGTGGTGCTGCGGGTACCGTGATCACTTTGGTCATGGATGAACAACGCAAAGAAGTAGCCGCTCTCATTAAGAAAGCCGGGGTCACGGCTACGGAGCACGATATTTCTCACCGTGACAATCCTGCTGGCGCACCGATCCTTAAGGAGATTACGGGCGCTCGCAAGCCCAATGGCCCTGCCCTTCCCCCACCCGGGCAGGGCGCGCCCCAGAAACCGGCGAAATCTGTCAAGAAGTCCAACTCTCAACGCCGCCGCTCGGGCGGCAAAGTCGCCCGCCGCCGACGCCGTTAACTCAAGGAGGTGAACGCTCATGCGCATCTTGAGCCCTGAGGACTGGAGTGCTCAACAGCATGAACACGAAAAGCAAGCCACAGACCGCTTGGAGCGCTTCCGGCATCCTGGCAGCTACCACCCTGTTTTCGATTTTCTCTTTGAGTACTACCCCGTACGTCCTTCTCACCTAAAGCGCTGGCACCCGGGTGTAGGAACTGCGCTAGCAGGCACTCCTCCGCACGCTGAATGGCGGGATTACCACGACACCTCAGAAGGCATCACCGTCGACCTCGCCAGCTTTCTAGAGCGTCGAGGTGACTCGGTTCGCTATATCTCCAATCTGCTTCGGCGTTCCGCTACCAATCCGGTCCACTTTGACTGCTTCGGTCTGCATGAATGGGCAATGGTCTACCACACGGATTCCCCGCGTCATTCGTTGCCCTTGCGGCTCGGTGCGGACGGCACCAACCGGGTTGTCGATGCGCACTCAATTAAGTGTTCTCACTATGATGCTTTCCGGTTCTTTACCCCTCCCGCTCGGCCTCTTAACCTCACTGTCCTGCATCGTGAAGATCAGCCCAACAATGACCAGGCAGGCTGCGTACACGTCACGATGGATCTATATAAGTGGGCCTGGAAGCTGGGACCACTCGTACCAGGCGAACTTTTCCTTGAATGTCTGGATTTGGCGATTGAAGCGCGCATCCTTGACATGGAGGCATCTCCTTATGACTGCCGTGATTGGGGACTTGGCGTGGTACCCATCGAGACCCCTGAGGGCAAGGCCGAGTACGTCTCGAGGCAAAGAACGCTGGCGCTCACAGCTAAACCACTGCGAGACCGGCTTGTCGCTGTGATAGATCAAGCACTTGCCCCGCTAGAATGAGCCACTAACAACGGCAGTTTGTTTGGGAGGAAGACACCACATGGCACGGCATTCAAACGGGAAAAATAGCTTCGCAGTAGCGGGATGGGTTATTGCGGTGGCTATTGTCGCACTGCTGGCCATAGTCGCTTTGGTTGCGTTCCTCTTGCGCGGCGCAGGCAACGGCGACGGCGAAGACTCCGCCGCACCCGCCGCAGTGGAAAGCAGCACCGAGGACGCACCGGAGACCAGTACGACAGCTGCTTCCAGTGCTTCCACCTCCGCTGCCCCCAAGAGTTCTTCCCCGAAGAGCTCCGCTGCAGCGACGAGTTCCGCAGCAGCTCCCAAGGCCGATGTGACGATGGCGGCGAATACGCTCCTGCTTCTGGATACATCTTCGGCCATGGCGCCGATGTACGGCCCTGTGGCCCAAGCCTTGGGTACCACTGCTTCTGATCTAGCCGCAGACGGCGGGGCAGTCTCGTTGTGGAACTACTCCTCTCCTATCGCTGAGACCGCCACGGTTGGCTTTCGCCAAAACCTGGGCTTTGGTGATGGCAACGCTGTATCCGGAACGCTCGGTGGCTTTGGAACTGGCGGTGTTCCACAAACACGCAGCGCCGTTGTAGCAGCTATCGCCAATGCCGCCGATCAAGCAGCAGGAACTGGCGAGAAAGCACGCGTGGTCGTGGTAACTACTGGTACCGAGCAGGACATGGATGATGCGCAATTCACGTCCGCTCTTGACGACGCCGCCTCCAGGGCCGTTTCCCTCAGCGTCGTTCATGTCGGTGAAGGCAATGTCGATGCCGCACTGAAGTCCGCAGCTGATAGCTTCACCTCTGTTGACTCAGCCGATGAGGCGACGGTCTCTGGAGCAATTAATCAGGCCGCAGGGGTCTAATACGCAACTCTTCCTTGCCTATGGCACCGAACGACGCCTCGTTCGGTGCCTTTCTTGTCAGCCTATTGTGACTAGTGCTCTCCTACACCGCGGAACTACGGGCACTGCACCAGATATAAACACAGAGTCGGCTCGGGTACTAAGCCTGGGCTGGACTTCGATCCCGCGAGGCCACACAGCGCGGAATAGGCTGTCTTGGATGGTGCACTCATTGCGAAAGAGATCAAAAATCCACCCTGCTTCCCCGTGAGCTGGGAAGGAGGGTGGATTCGGTGTGGACGAGCCTAGGAGCTCTTGCGCTTGCGACGAGCGGCCAACTCGTCGAGGCCGACTACATTGTCTTCGGCGAAGTCTTCGATGCGCTCCGAAGGGAAGGAAGAAATGGTGCCGGACAGCTCCTTCAAGATGCCCGGAACTGCAATGCCGAAGACGCCTTGGCCGCCGGCGAGCAAGTCAATGACCTCATCGTTGGAACGGCACTCATAAACGGTAGTGCCGTCGGATACGAGGGTGAGCTCTGCTAGGTCGTTCACACCACGATCCCGCAGGGACTCAACTGCCAATCGGATATTTTGCAGAGAGATGCCGGTATCCAGGAGGCGCTTCACAATCTTGAGCACCAGTACATCCTTGAAGGAGTACAGGCGCTGGGAGCCGGAGCCGCGCGCCGTGCGGATGGAAGGGTTGACCAGGTTGGTGCGTGCCCAATAGTCCAGCTGGCGGTAGGTGATGCCGGCAACTTGGCAAGCGATGGGAACGCGGTAGCCCACCTCTTCGTCGGGTCCGACGTCAAAAAGCGATTCCTGTACGTAGGTGGATTCGGACTGGGAGTCCTCGTTAATGCTCACGTAATTACTCCAATGGGGTTTGTTGGAAGTTCTAAAGATCAATTAAAAGCCAAGCGCATACGCCCGTCAAGCGCTGATTGCTCAACTGTCAAGTACAACTTTAGACTTCTTCAACCCCATTGTCACCATTAGTCACACGCGTGTCATTAACTTTTTTCGTCGTCATCCCCCGATAGGAAATCCTTTTCCTCCATACCCAAAGACCTCATCATGGCTTCAAAATCCGCATCTGCCTGGGCATTTCCCGACGCCGAGGTCGAGGAATCATTGTTTTCGCTGGCTGGTAGATTATCGCCTGCGGCGTGGGTGGAAATTTCCAGGTCGAAGTACTCTTTCACGTCTGCATCACTGGCATATACGGAAACCTGGGCAAGGAGATCCGCCTCGGCTGAAATGGGGACGTGGAAATATTCGGATACGGCAAGTGCGTCGCTCAACCGAGAGTCATAAACCTCTCCGTTCGGAGCCTTAATATCTACCATGAACGTTCCCTGGTGGTAGTTGGCAATTTCAATGGCCTCTACCCCGCCAGTGCCCTCTAGTACCTCGCAGATAAGATCGTGCGAGGTGGGACGATTAGGCTGGTGGCCGTCTAAAGCGGCAGCTAGTTGCATGCCTTCAATCGGGGAGATCCACACGGGGATCAACCGGTTCTCTTCCGGCCAGCGCAGCACAGCGCACACATCGTCTTCGGGGCCTACCTGGTGGATACCGTGAAACTCTAGGGATACATCACTCATAAATACCACTCTCCCACAAACGCGGGATTACGTGTGTATTAGGAGTGGTATTCGTCGCGCAGATCCGACTTCACCAGAGTTGCGTGCAAGGAGACCACTAGAGCGGTCATTTGCTGGGAGATTTCCTCTGCCTTCTGATGCGCGGTATCAGAGTTTGAGTGTGCCACGGGAGCTGCCGCCTGGGAAATCAAATCAGCCTGCCGGCGGGCGTTATTACGCAGGGACTTGAGTTCACGGGCGCCAAAACCAAAAGCTTTGAGGGCCACCGCGGCAGAGACAATGGCTACGTCGTCGGTATTGAAAAAGCCTGCGGCATCCGGGCGGATGAGGCCATATTTAACCAAGGAAGCTACATCATCTTCGCTGGCACTAGCTTGGGTAGCTACCTCTACATCGGTCAGGCGCGTGACCACAGGGGCCCTAAACTGCTGCGGCGAGAGTAGGGTTTCTGCATTTCCCGCAGAAACAATGGCGGTCACCTGGCCGGAATCCATGGCTTCTAGCTGCTCGCGGATAACCTTCAGCGGCGTATAGTTATCGCGCTGAGTGGTGAGAATATACCGCAGTCTGTCCACGTCTTCTTGGGTGAAGCGGCGATAGCCAGAGGCCGTGCGCTGTGGACTGATGAGCCCCTCAGATTCGAGGAAGCGAATCTTAGACACCGTGACGTCTGGGAATTGCTGATTCAGCGTTTCCAAAACCACGCCAATGGACATGGTCTTTGGCTTCTTAGCTTTAGGGCTGGTGCGGCGTACTGCTGCTGCCGAAGAATCTGCTGCGCTCACTGTGTCTATCTCTTAGGGGTACTGAAAGTTCTTATCGTGCCATAAGTAGACTACACCGCCCCTCCTAGTAAGGAAGCGCGGCTAGTCTACGTAAAAAAATTAGCTCTGGTTAGCGATGAAAACCAAGCGGAACTTGCCAATCTGGATTTCGTCTCCTACCTCGAGCACCTGGGAGTTGCGGGGCTCGCGGTTAACGTAGGTTCCGTTCAGGGATCCCACATCAACTACCTCAAACTTGCCGTCATCATTCTTGCGAAACTCCGCGTGGCGGCGGGACACCGTAACGTCATCGAGGAAGATGTCTGCCTCAGGGTGGCGGCCGGCGGTAGTAGTCGCCTGATCCAACAAGAAGCGGGCACCTGCGTTCGGGCCACGCTTTACCACGAGGAGGGCCTGACCTTCCGCCAGATTGTCGGTGCCGGCAACGGTAGCATCATTGCCATTCGCGCTGTTTTCCATCTCCTTGAGCAGGTCTGCGCGGAATACAGATGTGGTCTCTACCTGTGGTTCCGGGGTTCCGGTGTTCTCGCTCATTGTTACCTCCGGGGATTAGTTACGAGTTACTTATAACAATACTAGCGACTCATTTGAATCCGTGACCCCTTCGCGGGGAATTATTTCACCGGAAAATGTTTCCGATGCCGCTCAGCACGGAATTTCCTTTGCCCGCAAGGGGGTTATCGGACACCATGTAGGTCCATGTAGCACTCGGACGAGCGAGGCCGGCGTCATCGAGGTGTGCCCCGGCGGCGTCGATAAGCACTGTACGGAAAGTCTCCACAGACTTGTCTACGGCCCTCTGAGCCAAGTCCTTAAACTCCCTCACCGCAATGCGGTGGTACTCGTCGATGGGAGTCTCTCGGGCGATGGCGCGCAGATGGATCGACTCGCGCACATCGTCCATGAGCTCTAGGTGGTCGGCCCAGGCCAAGTCCAAGTGATACAGCATGATTTCGCGCGCGGCCTTGATGCGGGCTTCCTCTGGAACCTCTGATAGCTCTGCTGCACGCTCCGGAGCACGTTGGGATAGTTCCTGCCACGCTTGATCAGTATCCAACAGCTTGGCTCGGCGCTCATCAATAATGATGCGCTGATCAGCTAGGAGCTGGTTATACTTCCAGGTCTGGGCATGAATTTCGAGTAGTTGACCCTCGGTCACGCGCTGGCAGTGTGCCACGAAATCACTTACTCGCTTGGATTCAATGCGCCCATCTTCTGCCGGTTGAGCACGCACAGTCTCGCCGTCGCCGCCTTGCTGGACCACATCATCTTCGAGGGAGACGAAAAATAGGGATAGGCCCGGATCGCCTTGCCGACCCGCACGGCCGCGCAACTGGTTATCCAAGCGGGCGGTGCGGTGGCGGGAGGTACCGATAACCGCCAAGCCACCTAACTCCGCTACTGCATCATGGTCAGCTTCGTTAGCACCGCCCAGCTTAATATCGGTGCCGCGCCCGGCCATCTGAGTAGAGACGGTGACGCGTCCAATATCGCCGGCCTCGGCGACGATCTGTGCCTCCTGCTCATCATTTTTGGCGTTGAGTACATTGACGTCAATGCCCCGCTCGCGGAGAGCATCCGCCAGATCTTCCGACTCGGCTACATCCTGCGTGCCCACAAGGATGGGTTGCCCCGTGGCGTGAATGGTGGCTATTTCCTCCACGATGGCGGCGGATTTATCATCGACGGTCGCAAAAATGCGGTCTTGCTCATCAAAGCGCTGCAGCGGCTTATTGCGGTCGATCACGGATACATGAAGATCATAGAACTGCCGCAGTTGATCGGTCGCCTCCACCGCGGTACCCGTCATGCCGCACACAAGTGGGTAACGTCGCATAAGTTCTTGCAGCGTGATGGTGTCGAGGATGCGTCCGCCTTCGGAAACCTCTAGGCCTTCCTTGGCTTCTACTGCCGCTTGGAGCCCATCAGGCCAGCGTTGTAGGTCGGCAACGCGGCCCCTGGAGGCGTCGATAAGCTGCAGCTTGCCATCGACCACGATGTAGTGGATGTCCCGGATAAGCAGGGCCTTGGCATGCAGGGCGAGGTTGACCTTCACCAAGATGGTGCCGATATTTTCCTCCGAATAGAGCGAATCAATGCCCAATTCCTGCTCCACGCGGCGGGCACCGTTCTCGGTCAGCTGAACGGTGCGGCCGTCCTCAGAGATGGAGTAATCCAGCTTCTCGCGCAGGCGGGATACCACATTGGTGATGTGCCCGGTGGGGGCCTCACCTGGCCGATTTCCAGCCAGCACCAGGGGCACAAGGGCCTCATCCACTAGGACAGAGTCGGCCTCGTCTACGAGGGCAACGTCGCCGGCGGCCTGCACCGTGTGGGAGCGATCGGTAATCTGGTTATCACGGAGCAGATCAAAGCCCAGTTCGTTGACCGGTGCGTAGATAATATCCTGCGCGTACGCAGCGCGTCGCTCATCCGGTGTCATGCCCTCCGTAACCGAGGCAACGCTCAATCCAAAGAACTCCACGACAGGACGCATCCATTCGGCGTCGCGGGCGGCAAGATAGTTATTGACGGTGACAACGTGGACGCGTTTGCCAGTCAACGCGAAACCCGTAGCCGCCATGGCACCCACCAAAGTTTTGCCTTCGCCGGTGGCCATTTGGATGACGTCTCCGGTAAGCAGGCGCAGCACGGCTTGGGACTGCACATTGAAGGGATGCATCCCTAGGGTGCGCTCGCACGCTACTGCTAGGGCCGCGAGGAACTGCGCCTTATCCGCAATCTCGCCGCCTGCAACGGCATCGCGTGCAGCTTGGGCTACAGCTGCGTCGTCTTGCTGGCCCAATGCCCGAGCCGCTTCATCGGCTGAACCCACGATGGCCTTGGATTTCTTATCGTTACGCTCGCTTTGCGAGCCCATTGCTTTCCAGAACCAATCGAACGCGCCCATACCTCATCCTCCTTATTTGGATTGCTCCTATCGACTGTAGTCAACCTGGTATGGCTTGCGGGTAAGAGGCCCGTTATTGTAGTTCTCATGCAATCCGTCAATGTTAAGCTGCCTTCGAGCCGGGGAACCGAGATGGCCGGAACCATCGACTTCCCGGATTCTCCCCCGATCGCCTATGCCATCTTTGCCCATTGCTTCGCCGGCTCGCGCCACACTCCCGGTGCTGCCCGCACCGCGAAGCAGCTCACCGAGTTCGGCATCGCCACTTTGCGTTTCGATTTTCCCGGTCTTGGCCAGTCCGCCGGAGAATTTGGCGATACTACCTTTAGCCAAAATGTTGATGATATCCATGCCGCTGCCGCCTGGCTGACGGAGAACTACTCTGCCCCACAATTGCTCATGGGCCACTCGCTCGGTGGCGCCGCTGCATTGAAGGCGGCCACCACCATGAAATCACTTAAGGCGGTAGCCACCATTGGCGCGCCCTTTGATCCTGCCCACTCCGTGCTTCACTATGCGGACAAAATTGGCGAGGTCGACGCCAACGGCGAGGTGGAAGTAATCCTCGGCGGCCGCGGCCTTATCATTTCCCGCAAGTTCCTCGAGGACTTGGCAGATACTAACCCCGAGGAGTACCTGCCCAAGCTCCGCAAGCCGTTGATGGTGTTGCACTCACCCATTGACCAGACGGTGGGCATAGACAATGCGCAAAATATCTTCCTGCTCACGCGCTACCCCAAATCCTTGGTTTCCCTGGACAAGACCGATCATCTGCTCACCAAGCAGGGCACGGCAGCCCGCGCTGCGGATCTCATCGGTGCGTGGGCCGAGCAGTTTATCGTTCCTGATTACCGCCCGGAGGAAGTAGGAACCGACGCCGCCGTTGCGCAGCCGGCCACCGGCACCAAATTCGGCGTGGTCGTCCGCCATAATGACCACAACCTCAGTGCCGACCGCACGAAGAAGAATGGCGGCAAGGGTAAGGGCTTTACCGCAGAGGGCCTTGTTATGTCCGCGCTGGCTACGGCCGCCACCCAAGCAATCAAGGATGCCGGCAAGAGGCTTGCGCTTGACGACGTCCACGTGAGCATCACCCAAACCGGCCCCGCTAGCTTCGAACGCCGCATCGAGCTTGCCGGAAAACTGTCAGCGGAAGAAAAGTCCGCCCTGCGCTCTGCCGCGAAGGACACCGATGTTGAGCGCATGCTCGGCAACGTCACCATCGTGGACGTGGACGCGCACTAATGGCAGCCTTTGATCCCTCGCGCCGCTGCCCGTGCGGCACCGGCCTGACCTACGGCGAGTGCTGTGGCAAGTACCATGCCGGCACCAACGCCCCCACTGCGGAGGCGCTCATGCGCTCGCGCTTTAGCGCCTTTGTTACTGGAGACGAAGCCTATCTCCTCCGTACGTGGGATCCCGATACTCGCCCTGTAACACTCGACTTGGCTGATTCTCCCGTCCGGTTTTATCGCCTCGATATCCTGGATACCCAAGCAGGCGGATTGCTCGATAGTTCCGGCGTGGTGGAGTTTGAGGCCTTTTATAAAGGCGCGGCCGTTGGCTCACAACGCGAGCGTTCCTCGTTTCGCCGCGTCGGCGGCGCTTGGGTGTACTCCAGCGGCGAGTTTTAGCGCAGGTTACACCCCAAATTTCACAGTAGAATCCTACTGATGTAATCTAGACAAGTCGCACAGTTCGACGGCGGGCTATGGCGCAGTTTGGTAGCGCACTACACTGGGGGTGTAGGGGTCGCAGGTTCAAATCCTGTTAGCCCGACAAATATTCAGCCGGCACCGTGAAGGTGCCGGCTTTTTCTATTCCGCGTTTACACTGCAAGCAAGATCGCAATTCCCAGTAGAATGAGGACCGTGGGAAACAGCACGCTTTCCCACTTTTCCAGTGCTTCTGCAATGCCCGGCCGCGTGGCCACAAACCGCGCTGCCCACACTAGGGGCGCCACGAGGATTAAAAAGACCACGCAATAGATCGCTACCTCAGCCGGCGTAGAGGTGGTAAACACTGGTACATAGACGCCGATATTGTCGCCACCGTTGGCAAAAGTCACCCCGGCTACCACCAGGGCGCTCAGCCTTTTACCCGAAACGTCCTCATCGTCGTCCTCACCCCGGAATGCTTGCCACGCTGCCCATAGGCCTAAAAACAATGGAATGAGACCAAAGTAGCGAATCAATTCCTCAGGCAAAACAGCATTAAAGCCCAGCCCGACAACGGCAGAGGCCGCTAGTATGCCGAGAAAACCCAAATACTGACCTAGCAGAATCGCGGGCGTCGTGCCCTTGCGTCCAGCTCCACGGGCGAAGAAGAGGGACAACACCACAATGTCATCGATGTTGGTGGCCACGAATAGTCCAGTAGCCGCTGCGAGAGTAGTAAGCACTTTCCTACCTTACCGCGTCATGACACTTGTCATGAAAATGTGCTGACAGATCCTATTCATCATTTTTGCTGGCTACGGATACTTTCCAGGTATGAGAACTACAGATCCATCAACCGCACAACCGCTGGCTATAGACGTATCCGGAGTCAGTAAAACCTTCGCCACGAGATCCTCCCATCCCGTCCATGCGCTCAGCGAAATTTCCTTCAGCATCGCCAAAGGCGAGATCGTAGGCCTACTAGGCACCAATGGAGCAGGCAAAACCACCCTTTTTGACCTCATCCTCGGGCTTACCACCCCCACCTCCGGCAGCGTTTCCGTGCTCGGACACACACCGCACACCGCGATCCGCGCGGCACAGATTGGCGCCGTGCTGCAAACCGGTGGCCTGCTACCCGAGCTCACAGTCTTGGACACACTAAAGATGATTTCCTCTGCCTTTCCCCATCCCCTTCCCATCGGAGAAGTTGCCAAACAAGCAGACCTAGACCGGATCCTGCACCGCCCAGTAGGAAAATGCTCTGGTGGCGAGCAACAACGCGTGCGATTCGCCCTCGCTCTTTTAGGCAATCCCCACATTTTATTGCTCGATGAGCCTACAGCTGGCATGGATGCTCAAGCGCGCTACGAGTTCTGGTCCACCATGCACAGACAAGCAGAACAGGGACGCACCATTGTCTTCGCTACGCACTACCTCGAAGAGGCAGACAATTTTGCAGCAAGGATAATCCTCCTGCATGAAGGAAAGCTGCGCGCAGATGCTCAGGCCACAGAACTACGCGAACAGTCAGGCAAGCGCATAGTCGAGGCAAAGTTCGACGGCACACCTTTAAATGCGAAAGAGCTACCCACCGTCGCCGAGATTTCCTTGTCTGGCACTCACGCCCGGATGACCACCCGTGACTCCGATGTACTTGCGAATTACCTTCTCAACCACACCTCGGCCCATGACCTGACTATTCGCAAACACTCCTTAGAGGACGCATTTCTTGCTTTGACAGCGTCCCAGTCCTAGCCCGTCGCTCCGTTGGCTACTTCGCGAAAGGAACATGCCATGACCACACAAGCTGCAACGACCAGTGCGCGTACTCTCCGGTTTGCCACTCACAACCTGCTGCGCCTTCGTCGCAACCTTACTCCCCTCTTTTTCAGTACCATCTTGCCGGTATTTTTTTACCTCCTCTTTGGCACCATGATGGATTTTGGTGATGCCCCCTTTAAAGGAGGAAACTTCGCCGCCTTAGAGATGATCAGCATGGCCCTTTACGGCGGCGTCGCTGGTTCCGTCTCCGCCTCTGGTTCCGCTGTGACAGATGCGAAGACTGGGTGGGCGCGTCAATTAGCCCTCACTCCTCTGCACCCACGACAGCTTCTGTGGGCAAACCTCATATCAATCGGCTTTCAGGCACTGCTCCCCATCACCGCGGTATTTATCACCGGCGCCGTGACACAAGCCTCGATGCAACCACACCAGTGGATTTTAGCCTTCATTGCTTGCGTCCTAGTTTCCATTCCCTTTGGCTTTTATGGCTTGGTGTGGGCCATGGCTTTGCCCACCGACAATTCTGTCGCAATCGCCTCGACCTCCGTTGTCCTCTTCCTCTTTGCCGCCAATGTATTCACTCCGCTTACTGAGCCGCTGATGGAATTGGGCCGCTTCACTCCCCTCTTTGGCCCGGTTGTGCTCGCCCAGTGGCCCCTTGCAGAAGGCATGCAGTTTCTTAGCGGGGAGGAAGGCACCGTGTCGCACCCCATGTGGGCCGCATGGTTAAACTTCGCGGTATGGACGACCATCTTTCTCACCGCTTGCCTGGTGCTGCGCTCCCGCGACAAGGCGCGCCGTTAATGGGCCCCTTTCGCGATCCGTGGCGCGGTTTTAGCCTAAATAGCGCTCTTTTCGCCAGCGTATGGTTGGTCTTCCTCATTCCCGGGTTGGTGATGACCTTTGCCGCGCCGGGAACGACGCTCGCTGAACGAATTGGGGCGTCTGCGTGCGCTTTAGCGTTTAGTGCCGTCTACTTCTTTTCTTTCGGCGCTGTGGGCTACTACCCACGCGGATGGCGGTTAGGACAGCGGATCGGGCTCTACTGGGTGTCACTCGCGGCCATCGCAGCGATATCAATTTGTTTCTTCGGGATAATAGCCGTCACGTTTGTGCCCTACCTTGCGGCGCTGATCGGCTTTAACCTTTCTCTACGCCGAGCATTAGCGCTTACCCTGCTAATGGGGACCGTGCTCGCCACCACCACGTGGTTCTTCGCTCCTGAAAGCACCGACTGGGCTCTGATAGTCCTCTTCGTCTGGCCGATACTACTAGTGTTGTTAGGTACAATTTCCCAGCGCGAAGATAGCCGCGCTGAATTGGAACATGAATTGGACCTGGCACGCCAACGCGAGGACATCGCTACCGATGTTCACGATCTCTTGGGCCACTCTTTAACCGTTATCAACCTCAAATCAGAGCTTGCCCGGCGTCTAATAGATTCGGATCCGCAACGGGCGCAGCAGGAGCTCCAGGAGGTGAGCACGCTTTCTCGGAGAGGCTTGGCGGAAGTCCGCTCCACAGTAGCCCGGATGCGCATGCCTACTTTTGAAGGAGAAATCCACGCGGCTCAAAGGGCTCTCGACACTGCCGGCATTGTGGCGCAATTGCCGTCTGCGGCCAAAACCGCTGGGCTTTACGACGCCGAATTTTCCTGGGCTCTGCGCGAGCTGAGCACAAACGTGGTCCGCCACTCAGGCGCAGCGCACTGTTGGGTCCAGGTGACAGACCACCAACTCCAAGTGGTAGACGACGGCTGCGGGTTTGACGCTGACGAAAGTCTTTCTCGTGCCCACGGTGGGATTGTCGGTTTGCGCAAACGTATAACAGATGCTGGCGGACAGCTGCTCTTTGCGCACCGCAATGGCTGTACTCTGGCCTTGGTTACTATGAATGGCGACACGGACTTTCTCCCTCTTACTACCGCCGGAGGCTCAGGCAATGACTAATCCCATCCGCGTTCTCATTGCTGAGGACCAATCATTGGTGCGTGGGGCGCTAGTTGCCCTTGAAGTGCCCCGAGTTTTGTTCCTAGGCATTTGCCTTGATTTCTATTATTTCCTGTGGCGGTTTCTGCTTCCAAAAA
>NZ_JASPIX010000012.1:0-65899 GCF_030229735.1 Corynebacterium sp. MSK074 | reverse complement strand
ATAGCCCGCCCAATCGGGTGGACAGACTATGAATCTTCGGTGCCCTGAGGTGGAACTGCTAACAACGAAATGGGGGGCGATGTTGGACGGGAGCGGCATCTACAAGGTTGCGCGGCAGCGCGCCGAAGAGATGTTCGGCTCGCAGGTGCTGCATCCTTTTGGTCCCGACTGGGACGTATTCAAAGTACGCGGCAAAATTTTCTTGCTGTTGACAGCGGTGACCGGTCAACAGCAAATGATCATTAAGGCCGAGCCGGAGGACTGCCAAGCGCTACAGCAGCAGTATCCATTCATTGCGCCGGGCTACCACATGAATAAACGGCATTGGGTTTCCGTCTATCCACACGCAGAGCTGCACCAACAGCTGATAGAGGAGTTGGTCACGGATTCTTATCGTTTGGTGGTAGAGAAGCTGCCGAGAAGGCAGCGGCCGATCGAGCCGTCCTCTGGACACTAAGGCCTTTGCGTTTAGGACAGTGACGAGTCACTTTAGAATTAAAGCCAAGTTGATAGAATAAATCCCATGACCGAGCGCGATGACTACTGGCTGGATGATGAAGAACTCACATCATTTATGTCTCTAATGAGCGTAAATATTCGCTTAACCAATATTTTGGATGCTCAGCTGCGCGATGACGCAGGCTTGAGCTTTTTTGAATATACAGTGCTATCTCGGCTATCGGAGGCGGAAAGTCGCGAGATGCGTATGCGCGATTTGGCGATTACCGCCAATGGATCTTTGTCCCGCTTGAGCCAGGTCGTTACGCGCCTAGAAAAGCAGGGGTGGGTCGTGCGCCAGCCGTGCCCGACTGATGGCCGCACCACCATGGCAAAGCTCACGGATAGCGGCTGGGACAAAGTAGTAGAGACTGCGCCTGGACACGCTAAGCAGGCGAGGAGGTCCGTCATGGATAGCCTGACCCGTACGCAGATTCGCCAGATGCTGCAGATTAATCAGCGGATCATTAAGGCCATCGAGAATGATGAGCGCTACGGTGGGCGCTATTAGCTAGCGAAACGAGCAGGGCTATTTCTTGGGATAGCCGCGGCGGCCCGAGACGGTTTTATCGAAGGGGATCCAAAACCGGAGGGCCGCTTCCTGGTTTTTGGAGATACCGATACGCGGTCCGCACACCCATTCTGGTTCGGTGGTTCGCTCGACAAGCTGTATTGGTTGGTGGTTGTCTTCGAGCGTGAAGCCGAGGGCTTTGCCGAGGTTTCCCGGTCCGCGGGCGAGGTTATGAAAATCAGAGGTGCCACGGCGGGCGAAGGCGATGTCGGCACCCTCGATGATTTCACCGCCACGCAGCAGACAGCCCTGGCCAGTGCCTTCAGGGGCACAGACGATATTGACGTTGCGGTGGATGCCGTAAGAAATATAGACGTAGAACCTGCCCGGAGGACCGAACATGGCCGCATTACGCGGGGTCTTGCCATTGAAGGTGTGTGCCGCGGAGTCCTCGGCGCCTAGGTAAGCCTCGACCTCAGTGAGGCGGATGCTGACCCCGGCATGGGTGAGGGTGCAGCCGAGGAGTTGGGGAGCGACGGCGTCGGCAGTCAGGGCAAAATCAATCATTAACCACGAGCGTAGTAGCGCTTACCTGCCACGGGGGTGCGCAGGAGGCGGTCCAGGCTCACAGGCTCGAGGCCCTTGGCGCGTAGGCCGTCGATGACGCAATCTGCGGCATCCACAGTGGTGGGGTGGATATCGTGCATCAAAACAATGGAACCGGCGCGGGCACCTTGCACGGCCGCGGAGCAGACGTGGTCGGAGTTGCGGTCCTTCCAATCCATGGTGTCGACGTCCCACAGCGCTTGGGAGACACCCTTATCGCGGGTGGCCTGATCCACGGTGGCGTTGGTAGCTCCGTAGGGCGGGCGTACCCAGCGCGTGCCTTGGCCGGTGGCCTTTGTGATGGCGGCATTGCCGGCGTCGATTTCCTGGGATACCTGGTCATAAGACAGGGTGTTGAGTTGGCGGTGGCTCTTGGTGTGGTTGCCGATGGTGTGGCCCTCGGCCTTCATGCGTTTGAGGAGCTCAGGGTGCTGCTCAGCACTAGGGGCGAGAACCATGAAGCTTGCATGCGCGTTCTTGGCCTTGAGCTTGTCCAGCAGGCGGTTGGTTTCGGCGCCTGGGCCGTCGTCGTAGGTGATAGCTACGCAGTTGGCACAGTCGACGCCACCATTATTGCGTGGCTCTGTTTTCTTCTCCTGGGCCGGGGTGGGCGCCTTCTGCTTAGGAGCCTTTGGGGAGAAGGCCTTGGAGGAGATGTCCTCGACCTGCGCGCGGGCGTCATTGATGCGGTGGTTGATTTCGTCTTGGATATTCGAGCTGGAGGACGCAGGTAGCTGTGGAATCTGCGGCAACTGTGCGTTAGCGGCCGCCGGAACGGCAGCGGCAACGAGCACGGTGAGGGCGGAGGTGAGAATGCGACGCATGGTTTTCCTAAGGATGAGCGAAAGTGGACACGATGTGTCCATGACCCTAGCGGCTGCGTGTAACTGAAGTGATAGGACATGCCTACAGTGACCAAAGTGATTTGAGTGGTTCGGGTTTGGAGTTACTTCGCCTGCGGTAGTAAAGTACTTAGGCACTGGGGCATTAGCTCAATTGGTAGAGCATCTGCTTTGCAAGCAGAAGGTCAGGAGTTCGATTCTCCTATGCTCCACAGCATGAAGTCCGGCTTCCTCTTCGGAGGGGCCGGACTTTTTACGTGGTGGGGCTCAGGGGGTTGAGTTAGCGATTTTCGTCCATACAAACCGCGGTTTTCGTCGACGGTTGTGCTGGTTTATATGGACGATAATCGTGATCAGCGAAAGAACAGGGTGGAAGTGTGCAAGGTCGCGGGGGAGGAACTTTCAGTACAGTGAATGGGGAATCAGTACTGTCCCGCGAAAACATCAGGAGATCAACCATGACCGCCAATGCTCGCTACAGCGATCCCTTTACCTCCGCAGACAAGGAAGTTGCGGCGCCGGAGGGCGCGGAATTTGTTGTGGTGCGCAAGCGCGGCGAGGCTGCGGTAGATGGCGAGGTTGTGAGCTTTCACAGCACCCGCGAAGAGGCTCGTGAGGCAGTTATGGCTGGCCTGACCGAAGAATTTAAGACGGCCGTGGATAACGAGCCGATTTACGTCACCCACGCTCGCCTGCGTTCGCTTTAGAAACGCTTGACCATCACAAAGTGATCCTTGTGGGTGCCCACGTGCTCGAAGCCGAGGTGTTCATAGAGACCCTTGGCGCGGGGATTATCGGGGTGGACGGCTAGCGAGATGCCGGGGGCGCGCAGGGTCTGGGCGAGGGAAATGGCGGCGTCGATAAGCGCGGTGGCAATGCCCTGGCCCTTATAGCGGGCCTCGACCGCGATCGCGAGCTCCGGAATGGCGGGCTCGACAAAGCCAAAGCCGTGATTGTCCTCCGTACCCCAGTTGAGCCACACGCCGCCCGCCGGGACGAGCTCCTGCCAGGCGATGAAACCGCCCTGGTTGGGATCCCAATTTTCCACGTAGAAGGCAAAATCATCGGCGAAGTCGGGGGAGAGCTCGCCGTGCTCGTCACCGAAGGTATCGGTAAGGAAATTGAGGCGGGCGAGGTAGGTGCGGTCAGATTCCTGCGTTGCGCGAAGTTCCATAAGATCCACGATAGACGGCGGGGCAGCAGCGTGGGGTGGGCATGCGAAAATCCCCTCCGCACAGGCTGGTGACCTGCGGGGAGAGGATTGTGCTAACGCTTAGGCTAAGTGGTAATTGCGGACGTCGTGACCATTGAACTCGCGCTCGATGCCGGCCTCATCCACGGAGTGGAAGGTGGTTCCGTTATCGATGGCGAAGCGCAGGTTGTCCACGCGAGAGGAAGGGTCTTTGGACACCGCGCCCGCCGGGAAGTAGTACGTTGAGCCGTCTTTGAGCTTGACGGTGAGGGACTCAAAGCTCATTGTTCATCTCCTTGTAGAAAGATCCCTAATGTGGGAATTCAATCAAGAGATTTTTGTTTAGGCAAAGCAATGAGATCTAGACAACGCTACGCATACCCCCACGGCGGGGTGGTAAGCGTATTTATTCCTCGGTTTACAGGCGGTGCTTGCCCTCGTTTTGGTGGTCATCGGTAACGCGGGTGGTATCGGCCGGCTGAGCTGCTTCTTCCTCGCGGTGCTTGGCCAGCTGCTCATCGATGGAACCGAGGAGCTCCTCATCGCGTACGGCACCTTCTTCAACGAGGTCAGACTGGGTGTCATTCTCGCTGGTGGAGGTGTAGACCAAGGTGGACTCCGGAGCGGTGTGGGAATCGGACTGGAAATCATCCACGCGCGGCGGGGTCTGGGAAGGCTTGTCGTTGGAGCGCAGCCAGTAGTAGGCGCCGCCGGCTGCAGCGGACAGCAGGGCGATGATGCCGGCGAAGATCCAACCCTTAGAAGACTTCTTATTCTTCTTCTGCTTCTTGGCTACCTTGGCGGACTTCTTCTTGAGGTTCTTTTGGGCCTTCTGAGAATCCTTCTTGGCCTGCTTGCGGGCCTTCTTAGCCTTCTTGGTGGCCTCTTCCTTGGCGTCGTTCAGGCGCTCGGTGGCGTCTTCGCGGTAGTCGTTGAACTCCTCCAGGGCGCGCTCGAGGCGGGAGTGTGCGGCGCGGGTAACGGCGCCTGCTTGGCGGCGCGGCTCGGCGAAGGCGCTGTTATCGCGCTCGTCCATCTTCTGTGCGGCCTCTTCCAGGGCGGTGTAGGCCTCGCGGGACTTTTCCTCGCGGTAGTTATTGAACTGGCTCCACAGGTTCGATGCGGTCTTAAAGGCCACGTTCAGCGTGGTGGGGTTCATGGGGGTGGAACACTCCTTAACTCAGATTTATCAATTCGCTTTCACCCAGCATAGTGACGTGGTGGGCGGTGTACCACCGTTGGCGTCGCGGGGTGCAGCGGGAACGCGCTAGAAATAGACCGCTTGGTCCAGAATCCACGATTATTATTCACCTGATTTTTCGTCAACCTCGCAGTTTGCAGGCTTGCAAAGGTATCACCATTGCACAATCGCTACCGTGCAAACTGAACAGCTTGGTACGTTTTTCTCAACACACCAACGACGACCAGCAAAGGAGGTGACCATGAGCCCGCGACTTTCGGCTTCCGCGCCCTTGGATTTTGAAAGCGAAGAGGAAGCACATGCGCCCGAGCGCCTGGCCCTTTCCTTTGAGGTAATCCCGCCGCGCCACGATGCCGATGCCGCCAAGATCGACCGCTTACTGGAAGTTCTGGAAAGCTATCACCCCGATTACATCGCGGTGACCAGTTCCCAGCGCTCCGGTTGGTTGGAGGGAACCGCGGCCTTCATTGAGAAGATTTCGCAGAACACCTCTATGCGCCCGCTGGCGCACCTGGCGTGCACGGCCGGCTCGCGCGACGAGCTCATCGGGTGGATCAATCGCTTGGTGGATGCCGGCGTGCGCGGCCTGCTGGCCCTGCGCGGCGATCTCCCCGAAGGGGGCATGCCAGAGCATTACCTGCAACATGCTGATGAGCTGGTTCGCCTCATCCGCCAGCTGGAAAGCCACCAAGCGGCCCGCTTTGCCGCCGGCCGACTCGCGGTAAGTGTGGCGTGCTACCCCAGCGGCCATGCCGAATCCAAAAACGAGGACGAGGACTTCGACGTTCTGCTCAATAAGCAGCGCCTCGGCGCGGACTTTGCCATCACCCAGCTTTTCTTTGACGCCGAGGATTTCCTCCGCTTCGCCCAAAAGGCCAAGTTGGCCGGGGTGAAGATCCCCCTTATTCCGGGGATTATGCCCATGACCAGCTTGCGCCGGTTGGAGCGAATGGGCCAGCTGTCCGGGCTGACCGTACCCGAAAGGGTGCGTACTCAGCTCGCGGCAGCGACAACCCCAGAAGAGGAATACGAAATCGGCATGGAGCTTAGCGCCCAATTGGCCCGCACCATCGTGGCCGGCGGCGCGGACGGCCTCCATATCTATACCCACAACAATCCGGACATTACACAAGACCTGTTATCTCGAATCGGAGTAGACAATGACGAACACTAATTTCCCCAAGGCGACGATTGAGGGCTACCCTCGCGTCGGCGCTAACCGTGAACTTAAGCGTGCGCTGGAATCCTACTGGGCCGGGCGCATCGATGCGGAAACCTTCGAGTCCGCCGCACATTCCCTGCGCCTGGATACTTATAACCGCCTGCGCGACCTGGGCCTTACTGAGGACTACGCCATTCCTGCTGACGTCGCCTACTACGACCAGGTGCTCGAGACCGCACTGACCGTTGGCGCCGTGGTCGGCGAGACCCTGGATGATGAGTTCACCTTGGCCCGCGGCAATAAAGACACCGCGCCGCTGGAGATGACCAAGTGGTTCGATACCAACTACCACTACATCGTCCCGGAAATCGCCGATGACCAGGACTTCAAGGCGCATCCGCAGCGCGTTATCAAGCTGGTAGAAGAGGCCCGCGCGGCAGGTCATACCGTGCGCCCATACCTCGTCGGCCCGGTTACCCTGCTGGCCCTGTCCAAGCAGGCAGAGGGTGCTACCAAGTCTCCGCTCGACCGCCTGGATGATGCCGTCAAGGCATACCAGGAGGTCCTAGCCGAGCTGAATAAATCCGGCGTGAAGTGGGTACAGCTCGCCGAGCCTGCCCTGGTAGCGGACCTGACCATTGCCAATGATGAGGAGCTGGCTGCCCATACCAAGCGCGCTTATGAGGCCATTTTGGGCGCGGACAACCGCCCGCAGGTATACCTCACCACCCCGTATGGTTCTGCCCGCAAGGGCCTCGACGTTCTGGCGGAGCTCAAGCCAGAGGCCGTCCAGGTGGACCTTTCCGTAGGAACTCTGGCACTCGACGAGGGCTACCTCGAGCGCGTGAAGAACTTGAAGTCCCACGTGGTTGCCGGCCTTATCGACGGCCGCAATGTCTGGGCCGCCAACCTACGCGACCTGCGCTCCAAGTACGAGGACCTAGAGGGCAACCTCGACTCCCTCTCCGTATCGACCTCCGTTTCCCTGCAGCACGTGCCACACACCGTGGAGGCGGAAACCAAGCTGCCGGCCGACGTCGCTACCTGGTTCTCCTTCGCCAACGAGAAGGTCAAGGAAGTCGTCGCCCTGTCCCAGGGTCCGCTAGAGGCACCGGAGGCATATAGCATCAGTGACCGCGCAGTGCGCACCCGTGCCGAATCCGAGCGCATCCACAACGCGGCGGTGAAGGAGCGCATCGAAAAGCTGCCGGCCGGCGAGGTTGAGCGCGAGCCTGCCTTTGCTGAGCGCAACGAGGCGCAGAAGGAACTAGGCCTGCCGCAGCTGCCAACCACCACCATCGGCTCCTTCCCCCAGACCAAGGAGATCCGCCAGGCGCGTGCGGCGCACCGCAAGGGCGAGCTTTCCGACGCCGACTACAACGCCGCCCTCAAGGACGAAGTCAAGTCCGTCATCGAGCTGCAGGAGCGCCTCGGCCTCGACGTCCTCGTCCATGGCGAGCCGGAGCGCAATGACATGGTTCAGTACTTTGCCGAGCTGCTCGATGGCTTTGTCACCACCGAAAACGGCTGGGTCCAGTCTTATGGCTCCCGCTGCACCCGTCCGCCAATCGTTGTTGGTGACATCTCCCGCCCGGCTGCGATGACCACCGAGTGGTCCAAGTACGCGCAGTCGCTCTCGGAGCACCACGTCAAGGGCATGCTCACCGGCCCGGTGACCATCCTGGCCTGGTCCTTCGTGCGAGATGACGTACACCAGTCCGTCTCCGCGGATCAGCTCGGCGTCGCGCTGGCAGATGAGGTGCATGACCTGGAAGAGGCCGGCATCGACATCATCCAGATCGACGAGCCCGCCCTGCGCGAGCTGCTGCCGCTGCGCGAAGAAGACCGCAAGGCCTACCTGGACTGGGCCGTGCGTTCCTTCCGCCTGGTAGCGCTCGAGGCCAAGCCGACCACCCAGATCCACACCCACCTGTGCTACTCCGAGTTCGGCCAGATCATCGATGCCGTTGCCGGCCTGGATGCCGATGTCACCTCCATCGAGGCGGCCCGCTCCCGCATGGAACTACTGGAGGATATCGACGAGACCTTCCACTCCGAAATCGGCCCGGGCATCTATGATATTCACTCCCCGCGCGTGCCTTCCGTAGCGGAGATGGCCGAGCTTATCCGCGCCGCGCTCAAGCACGTGCCGGTCGAGCGCCTGTGGGTCAACCCGGACTGCGGCCTGAAGACCCGCGGCTACGAGGAGACCGAAGCCTCCCTGCGCAATATGGTGCTGGCTCGCGATGAGGTGCGCGAGTCCCTCTAAATCCTCCCTAATCGCACCGCAATCCCGGCCGGGTAAAGAACAAAAGTTCTTACGTGGCCGGGATTTCGCGCTGTGCCTTACGGCGCTTATTGATCCAGCCGATGATCATCGGCAGCACGGAAATTGCCGCCACGATGAGCATGATGATGTCGATGGAGTGGGCGATGCCCGGGATGCCGCCCAGCAGTACGCCGACGAGCAGCATGGAACCTACCCAGCCTATCCCGCCGAGGATATTCCAGCGCAGGAACGAGGAGTAGCCCATTTCTGCGGTACCCGCGGCGAAGGGGACGAAGGTGCGCACAATCGGCACGAAGCGTCCCAATACCAGGGCCACCGGGCCGTGGCGCTGGAAGAAATCCTCCGCGCTATCGAGGTGTTCGGTGCGCAGGATGCGGGCATCGTCCTTGAAGAGCTTGCGGCCAAAGCGGCGGCCTAAGTAGAAGCCCACCTGGTCGCCGGCAAAGGCGGCCACCGCGGCCACGACAAAGAGCAGCCAGGCGTTGATGTCGAGCTCGTGGCGCAGGATGGCCGCGGTCACGAGCAGTGAATCACCCGGCAGGAATGGGAAAAGCACGCCGGACTCGATGAAGATGACGACGGCGACGCCGAGGAGGATATAAGGTCCAAAACTCTGGAGCAGCGAGCCTGCGTCCGTGAGGTTGTGGAGGGAGGACAAGAAATCCATGTGCGGATCCTTTCTTAGCAGTTCTTTTAGTATCCTCCGCAAACTGCAAAGTAGCTGCGAATCCGCTGGGTGTCCGAATGGAACCGGTATGCTTCTTTTCTCGTTCTACCCTTTGGGTTAAAAACATCACTAGCGAGAAAGATCCGCAAACTGGGTGCGGAAGCCTCGGTGCCAGCGTAGTCAGCTGGCTATCTGGGAAAGAACCTCTTTCAACGCGCTAAGCGAGCTCAGATCCCCATTCCCCGCACGGTCGAGGTGGAGCGCGTGCAGGCCCGCCGTGCGCGCGCCCTGCACATCGTTGGCTAGGGAATCGCCCACCATGAGCGTGTCCGCGGGGGCGGTGCCAAGTTGATCGCAGGCGGCAAGGTAGGCCGCGCGCTGCGGTTTGGGGCAGCCGAGGTCAACGGTGGGGATGAGGTGGACGTCGGCAAGCGCAAGGCCTGTCGCCTCCAGCTTGGCCTGCTGCATCTCGCGCTCGCCATTGGTGAGCACGCCCACCTGGAAGCCGGACTCGAGGGCCCAGGTGAGGGTGGGCAGGGCGTCGGCAAAAGCGCGCCATTGCTCCCGGTAGGCGGAAAGATAGCCGTCATAAGCGGTCAACGCCTCGTCATCGCTCATCTCCCGGCCGAGGAATTCGCGGCAGCGCGCCGCCCGCTGACCCTGGTGGGTGACCTCGCCGCGCTCATAGGCTTGAAACCACTTTCGTTCAATGGCCGCGAACCGCGCATGCTGGCCCTCGGGCAGGCCGAGTTCGCGGCACCATTGATCCACCGCGTCCCGGGCCGCGCCGGTGTGGTCGAGCAGGGTGTCATCCAGATCAAAAAGTAGCGCGCGAATCATGCCTTCAGGCTAGCGCGATCGCTGACAGCGTTATGTCATGCGCGGCAGGCGCGCGTTAAATTCTTTACAATGGCTGGCATGACTCAGAAGACCGCAACTGCAACGATGCATACCAACTACGGTGACATTGTTATCGATCTCTTCGGTAACCACGCACCGGTAACCGTTGAAAACTTCATCGGCCTGGCCAAGGGCGAGAAGGACTACTCCACCCAGAACGCAAAGGGCGAGCAGTCCGGCCCGTTCTATGATGGCGCAATCTTCCACCGCATCATCGATAACTTCATGATCCAGGGCGGCGACCCTACCGGCACCGGCCGCGGTGGCCCGGGCTACCAGTTCCAGGACGAGTTCCACCCGGAGCTGCAGTTTGACCGCCCATTCCTGCTGGCCATGGCCAATGCTGGCCCAGGCACCAACGGCTCCCAGTTCTTCATCACCGTGGCGCCGACCCCGCACCTGAACAACCACCACACCATCTTTGGTGAGGTTACCGATGCTGCCTCCCAGGAGGTTGTGTCCAAGATCGCCAAGGTTGATACCGACCGCATGGACCGTCCGCACGAGGACGTTGTTATCGAGTCCATCGATATCGCGTAATCGCCTTTTCCCTCGGGCCCGTCACCGCATTATCCATGCGGCGGCGGGCTCGTTGCAGTTTTACCCCGAGCCATCCACCACTAGACCCGCCTCAAGGACTGACAACTTCATGACCATGGTGAGAAACTATGTCCGCGCCACCCCGGCAACCGCACTCATCGCCGTCGTCTGCATCATTGCCTGGCTTATTACCGCGGTGCAGGCGCGGACGCTGGGCGCTACCTTTTATGATTCCGACCTCGCGGTGGATTGGGGCCTGTGGGGCCCGCGGTTCCCGTTTGCGCCGCAGACCGCCCTGTCCTCCGCGTTTATGCACTTGGATGCGGGCCACGTGTCGGTGAACATGATCATGCTCCTTCTCATAGGCAAGGAGGTGGAGCGGGCGCTTGGCACTGGGTTGTACCTCGCCGCCTACCTCATTTCGTGCCTCGGCGCGTCCGCCATGATCTTGGCATTCGACTTTGAGACCCCCACCGTCGGCGCCTCGGGTGCGCTCTTCGCGCTCATGGCCATGCTGGTAGGTGCTTACCGCCAGCGTGGGCTCGATCTCCGTGCGCCCATCGCGCTCGTTCTGGCGAATGTGGCCTATACCTTTCTAGCCGATGGCGTATCCCTGTGGGGACACCTAGGCGGGTTGTGCACAGGCATCGTGTTGAGCCTCTTCCTCTATCGAAAAAGCTCCAGCCTCCGCTGGGGCGGCGTTGCTGCGGTGGCCGCGGTAGTCCTCGCGCTATTAGCCCAACAAGCTGGGGTTTGGGGATAACTGTGGAATTTGATCACCGGAAAGCGTGTGCGAAAAAATTCCACAATGGTTATCCACATTGTGGATAACTACATTTTTGTAATTTACCGAACGCTTTTCCGGAGTTTTCCCTGATCACGCTGGTCTGGCCGGTGCGAAAGTGCGAAAATCAGCTTGTGGAAGCCCGTGAAAACAGTTATCCACAGGGTGTTAATGATTGTGTGAAATTCACATTTCACAGGTTTTCTCCACAGCCTGTGGATAACTTTCTACCCATTGTGTTAACAAGACTGATAAATTTGGGTACTGACCTGCATAAGGAGCATTGTGGATTATCAACCTCGCGCTGTGATCGTCGGCGCAGGCCCGAATGGGCTCACGGCCGCGGCGCGCTTGGCCATGGCCGGATGGAGTGTGGATGTCTACGAACGCGCCGGCCGGGCCGGTGGTGCAGCGGCATCCTCCGCGGAGGTTTTCCCGGGCACGATTGTGGATCTCGGTGCGGCTGGGCACCCCTTTGGCGTAGCGAGCCCGGCCTTTCGCGCCCTCGACTTGGAAGCCCACGGTGTGCGGTGGCTCAATGCCCCTTATCCCATGGCGCATCCGCTAGAAGGCGCGCCGGCCGGGATCCTGCACGGTTCCTTGGCGGATACGGCGGCGGAGTTGGGGACCGATGCCCAGGCGTGGAGGCGGCTGCACGGGCACATCGTCCGCCACATCGATGAGCATGTGGACAACGCGCTTACCCCGCTGGTGCGCTGGCCCCATCGCCCTGTGCGTCTGGCACAGTTTGGCGCGGCCGGGGCGTTGCCCGCCAGCAGCTTGGCGCGGGCGGCCTTCCGCACGCCCCAGGCTCGCGCCCTGTTTGCGGGCAGCGCGGTACACGCGATCACCTCGCCGACCACGCCCTTTACCTCGGCGTTCGGCCTGCTCTTTGGCGGGCTAGGGATGACCCGCGGCTGGCCCGTGGTGGAGGGTGGCACCGGTGCTCTTATCGACGCCCTCCTTAACCTCCTCCGTTCCCACCATGCCCGCCTCCACACCGGATGCGAAGTCACCGACCTGCGGGAGCTGCCTCCGGCCGATGCGATCATTGTGAACCTCACCCCGCGCCAGATTCTGAGCCTGAGCGGACTGGAACTGCGGGACGGCACTCGGCGGAGCCTCGCGCGCTGGCGCTATGGCAGCGCCGTATTCAAAGTTGACTTCCACCTCAGCGAACCCGTGCCATGGATCGATCCGCGCGTGGGTCGGGCCGGCACCGTGCATGTGGGAGGCACCATGGAGGAAATCTGTGGGGCTGAGGGGGACGTCGGCAAGCGGCGTATGCCTAAGCGACCCTTGGTATTAGCATGTCAGCAATTTGTTGCCGACCCCTCCCGAGGGCAAACGCTGTGGACCTATGCGCATGTCCCGCGCGGCTATGTGGAGCGCTATCCGGGTGAGGTCACCGAGCTGATTGCTGCCCAGATTGAGCGCTTTGCCCCCGGATTTCGCGATACCATCCTGGCCACCCGTGCTACGAGCCCGGCCGATCTGGAGCGATGGAATCCTAATTTGGTGGGCGGCGATATTGCTGGCGGCGCCATGACCGGGCTGCAAACCCTCCTGCGACCACGCCTGTCGGCCCATCCGCACCGCCTCACCCCGGGAGTATTTATGGCTTCTAGCTCCGCCGCTCCCGGCGCTGGCGTGCACGGCATGCCGGGGTGGTGGGCCGCCGAAGAAGCGCTTAGCGCGTGGAATGGCGCTTCCAAATAAGGAAGCCCGCGCCGATGAGCCACAGAGTCGCGGCGGCGCAGTACCCAGGGATGGTCGTGGTGCGGGGCAGGTAGGAACTGCCTGGGATGAGTCCGGCAACCACGGGCTCGAGGAGAAAACCAAGGACGGCGAGGTAGTCGAACCAGCGGAACCGTGCCGAGGCCGCGCCGGCTAGCCCCAGTACCGGTCCAGAGAGGAGCGCTAGGAAGAACCACTGGGCGTTGTACTCGAAAGCCTCGCTCCAGCTATATACACCGAAGACCACGAGCAAGGTGTAGTGCACGGCCAGCATCATCACGATGATTCCCGTACCGGCCAGGAGTGCCTTGAGCCACCGGCCCGGAAAATTCTTGCCCATGAGGTAGCTAAAGATTCCCCACACCATGCCCGAGCCCAGGACGTTGCCTAGGTAATTGCGCACGGAAAGGCGGAGGGGAGCGGCGCCGGTGAGTAGGGTGGCGTCGGCAAACGCGATGTGCACGACCGCGTAGGCCACCGAAATGATGAGGCCAGCAGCAAGAATATGGCGAGACATTTGGCTCCTTGATGTGAAAAACCCTCGCCACCTACAGGAAGTAGGGAGCGAGGGAACAGGCTGGGAGATTGAGCTTAGCGCCAACCCATGGTCATCAGCAGGCCGATAATGGCCAGTCCGAAGCCGATGCCGTAATTCCAAGCGCCGAGATCCGCCATGAACGGGATGTCCTGGCCAGCGAGGTAATTGACCACCAGCCACAGCAGGCCGATGACCATCAGTCCCAGCATGATGGCGACGTACCACTTCGGGGTGCCCTCAGAATTGATCTTGACGGGCGTGCGGTTGGTAGTAGAGCTCGAGGTAGGGACGGAGGAGCTCTGGGAAATCTTTGACTTCGGCATAAGATACCTTTTCTAGATTTAAGTTCTTATCTAAGTTCTTACTGAGGCCTTAGGATACCAGCAGTTATGGCTGCGGCAGAAGTGCAGCGGGGTCGAAGTTCCACAGGCGGATATCAATATTTTGATCCTTGCGCATAGTATCGCCCGGGTTCACAGACGCCCAGCCAATCTTATTGGCATCCACCAAGGCACCGGTAGGTGCCGGCTCGCCCACGATGAACTGCCCGGTCCAGCCAGCCTCCCGCAGTGCAGCCTCCGCCTGGCCTTGATTCTTGCGTACCAGGTCAGGGGCCTTAAAGAGCATTCCATTGGATACCTCAACGGTAACGGGCTTGCCCTTTTCCAGCTCCGCGCCCTGATTGGAGACGCTCAGCACCGTGCCCTTCGGCTCCAAGGAATCTACCTCGCGCACGTCTACGTCAAAATCATTCGACTCTAGGCGGCTCTGGGCATCCTCGACATCCATGCCGGCAACATCGGGAACGCGCTTCTTCTCGACGCCCTTAGATACCGTCACCCGCACCTTCGATCCCTTGGACAGCTGCGTGCCGCCGGCCGGGTCCTGCTTGATGATTTGGCCGGCCGGGGACTCATCGTTTTCTTCCGAAACATCGGAATTGAGCACCAAGCCTGCCCCTTCGAGGGCCTGAGCGGCCTCATCCAAGGTCATGCCGGTGATATCCGGAACGTCCGTAATCTCCTTGCCAGAGGAAACAGTCAGCGTGACCGAGGCGTTCTTCTGCAGCTCGGAGCCTGGTGCCGGATTAATGCGGATGGCATTATTGCGTGGAATATCCGGGTTGGCCTCCTCATTGACGGTGACCTGCAGACCCATGTCTTCCAGTTCCTTAACCACCTCGTTGCGCGGGCGGTTTTCCACCTCGGGCACGGTGATTTTGTCCTCGCGGGCCGATTGGGTCTGGCGTGGCTTATCTTCAGAGTCTTTATCGTTGGAGAAGAAATCCCAGGCAAAGTAGCCCACGATGGCTACCAAGAGGGCGGCCAGGAATGCCGCCAGCCACTTCATCCAGCCGCCACCCTGATTGTCATCGTCCTCGGTGGGGCGGGTGGACTGGATTGGCGCGCGGTGCGCGGCCGCAGCTGGTGCGGCGGCACCGACCATTTCGGTAGGCTGCTCGTCTTCTTCCTCGTTGACGTGCATGCGGGCCGCAGCGGTGACCTGCCCATTGCGCAGGCGCTCCAAATCGCCGGCCATCTCCCAAGCGGACTGATAACGATCCGCCGGATGCTTGGCCATAGCGGTAAGTACTACCGCATCGATATTGACGCGCTGGGTAGGAGTCAGCGAGGGATCCGCGATGAGCTCCGACGGCGGCGTCGGCTCTTCCTGCACATGCTGATACGCAACCGCAAAGGGGGTTTCGCCCTCAAAAGGAGTATGGCCAGTAAGCGCCTCATAGAGCACGCAGCCCAGCGCATAGACATCGGAGCGGGCATCCGCGTTCTTACCGCGGGCCTGCTCCGGGGAAAGGTACTGGGCGGTGCCGATAACGGCGGAAGTTTGCGTCATCGCCGAGGTGGAATCATCCAAGGCACGGGCGATGCCGAAATCCATCACCTTCACCTGGCCGGTGTTGGTGAGCATAATATTTGCCGGCTTGATATCGCGGTGGATAATCCCGGCCTCGTGCGAGGCTTGCAGTGCATCCGCTACCGGTTTGAGGATATCCGCCGCTTCCTGGGCGGACAGAGCGCCATCCTCGCGAATGATATCGCGCAGAGTGCGGCCGTTGACCCGCTCCATGACGATATAAGGGATGGTCATGCCATCCAGTTCGGTTTCGCCGGTGTCATAAACCGCCACGATATTGGGGTGATTCAGCTTGCCCGAGTTTTGCGCCTCGCGGTAAAAACGCTCGCGGAAGTTGACGTCGCGCGCCATTTCCGGGCGGAGCATCTTTACCGCTACTTGGCGGCCTAGGACGGTGTCTTCGGCAGCATAGACCTCAGACATGCCGCCGGCGCCGATGATCTCGCCTCTCCGATAGCGGTCATTGACCATCGCTTAGTCACCCTCCTGTGTAAGTAGATCGGCCAAGTCTCCGGGGAGCTCATTAGCCTGCGAGTTTACTGGAGTATCCAGCTCAGGTGTAGTTTCAACGTGCGTATCCTGCGGATTCTGTTGCGTCGGCACGGCCGGGGGCTGTTCCTGGTGGGTAGGCGAGTGGCGCGTGGGTGCCTCGCGGTGAGTCGTACGTGGGGCCTCTTCCTGATCGGGTTCCTGCGGCTCGGTCTCTGTCACCGTCACCGGTGCAGGGGCCTCTTCCGTATCTTCGTCCGGGGTGTCCTGCGGGGTGGTGGTGGGATCGCGGTACTTCGTAACTACCGAGGTCTCCGGAGTGCTGGAGGGCTCGCTTTGTCCCTCGCTATCGCTAAAGTGCTGGTAGGCGGCATAGCCCCCACCGGCCAAGGCTGCGAGGAGCAGGGTGATACCTAATCCCTTCAGGAAAGAGGAGCCGCCCTTGGACTCTTTTGTGGGGGCGGTCCCCGCGGCTGGGTGGATGGTGGTGGGTTGGGCGACATTGCCCAACATCTCCGTCGAGGCAGACGGCGATGGCTCCGGCGCGCGCTGTGCTAGCGGTGCAGACTTGGGTTGCGGAGGGCGCTTGCCTAGTCTGACTGCGGAAATAGCCAGAGTGAACTCATTGCCATCGGCGTAGCGGGTAGAGGGGTCCTTGCGCAATGCGATGCGAATGAGCTCGCGGGCTGGAGCGCTGATATTCGTCGAAAGCGGTTCTGGCTCTTGGTTGATGTGCGCCAAAGCGATGGACACGGAGGAATCTCCGGTAAAGGGGCGCTTGCCTGCCAGCATTTCATAGCCGACGACGCCGAGCGAATAGACGTCGGAAGCCGGCGTGACGTCCTTGCCCTGTGCCTGCTCGGGCGATACATACTGTGCGGTACCCACCACCATGCCGGTGCGGGTCAGCGGCACAGCCGCGGCCGCCTTGGCAATGCCAAAGTCCGTGATCTTGACCTGGCCATTTTGCGTAATGAGGAGGTTGCCGGGCTTAATATCGCGGTGGACCAGCTCCATGCGGTGAATGATGGATAGGCCATGCGCTGCCTGCTCGAGGACGTCGAGAGCGAGCTCTTCTTGCAGCGTATTTTCGCGCGCCAAAAGGTCTGCGAGGGATTCGCCGCGCACATACTCCAAGGCCATGAAGCAGAACTTGCGGCCGTTATCCTCTAGCTCGCGGTAGTCATAGGTGGCCACCACGTTCTCGGACTGAATGGATTCGGCCGATTTCGCCTCGTTGCGAAAGCGCGAGAGGAACTCCTGGTTATCGGAAAATTCCGGACGCAGAACCTTGAGCGCCACCTCACGATCATTGCGGGTGTCATCGGCCAACCACACGGTGGACATTCCGCCGTGACCGATGATCCACTGCAGCTCGTAGTCGCTGCCAATCAGTGCCTGGAGATGTTCCTTATTCTCGGCGCTATTCATTACTGCTCCCCTTGGTATGCGCGCAGGATGGCGCGGCCAATTGGGCCGGAAACCTTGCCGCCCGTCGCGGACTCACCCAAGTTACCACCATTTTTCACCACGACGCCTACGGCGATATCGCGTTCCGGATCGAAGGCAACGTACCACACATGCGGGGCCAGCCCCTCGCCGTGCTCGGCGGTGCCGGTCTTCGAGGCAAAGCCATTACCGTCATATCCGGCGGAGGAACGCTCGGAGGCGTACATCAAGTCAGTAAGCGTCGCCGCAGTTTCCTCATTAACTGCCTGGTCTGCCTTCTTCGGTTTGGTAGTGCGGACATCCTTCATCTGGGCGTCGGTAATGCGATTGACCAGGTAGGGCTGCATGCGGGTGCCCTTATTGGCCACGGTGCCCGCCATGACGGCAGCCTGCAGCGCGGTCATGGTGACGTCGCGCTGGCCAATGGCGGACTGCGCCGTGGCCGCCCCATCCGGCAAATCGCCCAAGGTGCCGGCGGAGGTAGACACGCCGAGGTCGTAATTCTCGCCCACGCCAAAGGCCTTGGCGTACTTGCGCAGCTCATCAGCGCCGAGCTGCTCCGACATTTCCACAAACGCGGTATTGCACGACAGCGCGAAGGCGGTCTGCAGGGTTACCGCATCCTGACCATTGCACTTTTGGTTGGCGTAGTTAGTCAGCTCCGTCACCGTATCCGGCAAGGTAATGACATTGGAACCGGTCAGGGTGGAGGAAGGATCAAAGCCATTGTTAAGGCCTGCTGCGGTGGTAATGATCTTGAAAATGGAGCCAGGAGGCAAGGTCTCTGCACCGGCGTGGTTGACCAGCGGCTGTCCCTCTTGCTCCTGCAGGTTGGCCCAATTCTCCTCGGCGGAATCGCCCATCAGATCATTGGGGTTATAGCCAGGGTTGGAGGCCATGGCAAGGATCTTGCCGGTTGAAGGCTGAATGGCAACCGCAGAGCCTTCGTAGCCAGGACCCACGAGCTGATCGTAAGCCGCCTGCTGGAGCGCAGGATCGATGGTGACCTCTACGTTGGCGCCCTGCTTCGGTTTATCGGCCAGTGCATCGAGCCAATTCTGCTTCATCAGGGAGTCATCGGTGCCATTGAGGATGTCATTTTGCGATGACTCCAACTCGGAGGCGCCAAACTGGCTCGACAGGTAACCGGTCAGGTTGCCAAAGGCCGGCGAATCAATGGGGTAGGAGCGCGAGTAAGTCTCATCCGGGTTTTGCGTAGACTGCGCCAGCACGGTATTGCCCGCAAAGATCTGGCCACGCGGGGTGGTCTGCATCTCCATAAACCCGCGCATGTTCCGCGGATTATGGGCGTACTTATCCTCAGAAAAAGCCTGGATTACCGTCATATTGACCAGCAAAATGGCGGTCAAAATGATGGCGAACAGGGACACTAGACGGATGGATCGATTCATCGGTGAGCCTCCTGGACCGACGGGAACATGGAGGTATCGCTCGGAGCATTGCCCGAGGTCTCCTGCATGGGGCGACGAGCCGCGTTAGAGATCCGCAGCAGAATCGCCAACAACACGTAGTTAGCCATGAGAGAGGAACCACCGGCAGACATGAATGGCGTGGTCAGTCCGGTCATTGGCAGCAGGGCAGAGATGCCGCCGGTGACCACGAAGACCTGCACGGCCAAGGTAAGAGAAAGACCGGAGGCCACCAACTTGCCGTAGGTATCGCGGGTGCGCAGCGCGGTGCCGAAACCGCGGGTGGTCAGCATACCGAAAAGCACCAGCACGGCGGCGAGGCCGATGAGGCCGAACTCCTCACCAATAGCGGCAAGGATGAAATCCGAGTGAGCCACCGGAACCAGCTCTGGGTGTCCTTGGCCCAAGCCGCTGCCTGAGATGCCACCAGAGGACATGCCAAACAGCGACTGGGAGAGCTGGAAACCTGTGCCATCGTAGTTGCCCAACGGATCCAGGAAGTTGGAAAAGCGCTGCTGGATCTTGGAAGAAATCTGGTAGATGCCAAAACCGCCGACGCCGACAAGAACAACGCCGATGAGCAGCCAGCTCACGCGGCCGGTGGCCATGAATAGCATGCCAAGAACGGTGCTAAATAGCAGCAGTGCCGGACCGAAGTCATTGGAAATGCCCATGATGACGATCGCGATGGCCCACACGATCAGGATGGGGGCGAGGTCGCGAAGGCGCGGCAGGGAGATGCCGAATACGCGGTAGCCCGCGACGGTAAACAAGGAGCGCTTCTGCGTCAGCAGCATGGCAAAGAACAAGATCAGCAGGATCTTGGAGAACTCACCCGGCTGGATGGAGAAGGGGCCCAGGTTAAGCCAGATGCGTGCCTCTACGCCGGCAGGCTGCGGCCACACCAGTGGCAGGGCCAGCAGGACGAGGCCGGCGGCGCCCAAGATATAGGAGTAACGCGTCAGTGACCTGTGATCCTTCAAAATGGCCAAGACAAGCACGAAGAGCACGAGTCCGACTACGGTCCACATGACCTGGCGCACGGCGAGTCCTTGTTCATTGACCAAGTCCAGGCGGGCCAGCATGATGAGCCCGATGCCGTTGAGGATCGCCACGATGGGCAGCATGATCTGATCGGCATAAGGCGCTAAGAAGCACATCACCAAGTGGGCGACGGTGAAGACGCCAATGAATCCGCCAATAAGGTAAACCAGATCCATGGTCAACGCGTTGTCCTGGGATAGCTCCAGGCTGACCAAAGTGATAGCGAAGACGATGGCGGATAGGATGAGCAGGCCGAGTTCGGTTCCTCGGCTAAAAAACTTTTTCACAACCTACACCTCCCGGCAGGTAACGCCAGGCTTGTTTTTCTTGGCATCCTTTTTATCTTTTTGGCTCGGTGCAGTGATACATGGCTTGAGCGCCTTATCGCCCAAATCATTGATCTGTTGCTGCACTTCACCGAGATCACCAGTGGAGAGATGGTCGACGGCGCTGCGCTCAGATTCCGGCAAGTCCGTGACCTTCAGCGGTGCGAAGTCGCCATCGCAGGGCTGGCCGGAAAAGAGCAGCGAGTTGCTGTCATTGATGCACACGTTTTGGTGCGTGGAGTGTAGTTCCTTGCCAAAGACGGAGTAGTCAGCACCCTGTTGGATGGTGATTTCCTGCGCCTCGTTGGTGGCCACGTAGTAGTTATTGGACAAGAAGTTCTTCGCCCATAGGCCGGCCCCAATGACCAGCGCGAGCACGATGAGCAAGGCAATGAGGACCTTCCAGCCGATCTTTCGACCGGAAGATTCGTCCTCCGTGTCGTCGTCGGCAGGCGCGGGGCGCTCGTCCTCGCTATCGGCCATGACAGCCGGTGGAATTACTTGTGGCTTGCGGGAGAGCTGTGCCGCCCGCGAAGCGGAAGAATCCGGGTGGGTGGGCTCTTCCGTCGGGCCGGCGAGCGCGCCCACGCGGAACGGTTCATGTTCCTTGGGCTTTTCTTCGGTTACCTCACCGATTACGACGGTGACATTATCCGGGCCGCCGGAGCGAATAGCCAGGTCCACTAGGGCGGATCCGGCCTGCTCGATGCTGCCTTGCCCCAGCGCGGTTTCAATGGTGGACGCGGTCACGGGGTCCGAAAGGCCATCGGAACACAGCAAGATGCGGTCGCCCGGCTTGGCGTCGAGAGTAAACAGCGTTGCTTCAACCGGGCGGCCCGTATAGGCCTTTAGGATGAGGGACTTTTGCGGGTGCGACGAGACGTCGCTTGGGTCCAGCTCGCCCTTGTCCACCAAGGATTGCACGTAGGTATCGTCCTTGGTGATCTGCTTGAGCTTGCCGTCGCGCAGCAGGTAGCCGCGGGAATCGCCCACGTGGCAGACGCCGAAATCCGTGCCGTTAAAGAGCATGGTGGACAGCGTGGTGCCCATGCCTTCGGTCTCTGGATGGGCCTTGACATGGTCACTAATGGCCTCATTGGCCTGTTCGGCGGCCGCTTCCAGCAGGGCCTTGGTGTCTTCCTGGCCCGGATCTTGGTCCAAGATTTCCAGGTGGTTGACCATCAGTTCGGAGGCAACCTCGCCTGCCGCGTGGCCACCCATGCCATCGGCCAAGATCAAAAGGTGAGGACCGGCGTAGCCTGAGTCCTCGTTGTTATCGCGAATGAGGCCGCGATCGGACTTAGCAAAGAAGTTCAGCTTCAGTGTCATGCGTTCAACCTCACGGTGGTGCGACCCAGCTTAATTTCGGAGTCTGCGCCGACTACCTCGGGTTGGTCGATGCGCACGCCATTGACAAAGGTGCCATTGCGAGATTCCAAATCCTCCACAACCCATTCGCTGCCGCGGCGGAATAGCCGGGCATGGTGGCCAGAAGAATAATCGTCGCCCGTGACAAAATCGCAGTCAGAGGCGCGGCCCAACGTGCAGTCCTCCAACGTGCCTAATTCCATATGGGAGCCCTGCAGGGGACCCTCCACGATGGACAGCTGCTTAATCGCTTCCCGACGCCGCGGTGCGCCAACCTTCTTCGACTGCTGGCGGATAGCACCAGCAGATTTATTAGTATCGCGGCGCATGGCGTTCAAGGCCACCAGGATAAAAATCCAGAGCAGAGCCAACAAGCCGATGCGAAGCGCCAGCATGATGACTGCATCCATGGCGACCTCCCTTCCTTAACTGAACTTAGTAGCTGTGCGAATCAAGGCCCGTAATGCGGACCTCGATATGGGAATGGCCCATGGTGATCACGTCGCCATCGGCAAGCAGCCAATTATCAATCGGCGTTTCATTCACCGTGGTGCCGTTGGTGGACTGCAAATCCACCAGCACTGCGTCTTGGCCGTTCCAGGTGATCTCCGCGTGCTGGCGGGAAACACCCGTATCCGGCAGGCGCAGGTCCGCGTCATTGCTGCGGCCGATAATATTGGAGCCTTCCTGTACGTGATAGACGCGGGACGAGCCGTCCTGCAGCATCAGGTTGACTGCCGGGCCCTGCGGCTGCGGGGCGGGTTGACTATCTGGAGCAATGAAAGCGGTAGTTACTGCATCATCGGCAGTATTGTCGTGCTGCTCGGTCATCTGGTCCTCCTGACCATCAAAGTCGTGGAAAATAGCCTCAAAACCGGTCTCTTCCGTGGGCTCGTGATCAATAAACGAGGACACGCGAAGCTGACCTGTACGCAAACCAGATTCCTCCGCCACCCGCACGATCACGGGGCCCGCAAGGGACCATCCGCTATTGCGAATAAAGCGCGTCAACTGGTCTGCACAATCGGCCGGCAGGTTGCGATCCTGGGACAAGTTCTCCAAATCCTTGGAGGAGACACCTACAGTCATCACGTTTGGACTATAAAGATTGTCATCGTCGCCGCGCGCAAGATTGTCTTGAGCCTCTTGCTTCAAAAGCTCATCAATTTCCGCGGGGACGACCTTGCCGCCAAAGACAAGGGCCATGCCGTTATCAAGGCCGCGTTGCATGGCGGAGTCCAGCTTCGCCAGCTTTTCCAAAAACGCCACGAGCCATTCTCCTTTCCACCATGCAGCGATCAGTAGCGATCAGTAGCGATCAGTATAGTTTGTTCACTCCCTCGAAACGTAGATGGCGACGCGAAAGTTCCCAGAATTTTCGCCGCTGCCTCCCCGGAATAGTCTAGTTTTCCTGCAGATTTGTGGTTCGGTGCGATCTTCGTGGTATCTTTATCAAGTCGCTAAGACAACCACACCCTGCCCGGGTGGCGGAATTGGCAGACGCGCTGGCTTCAGGTGCCAGTGTTCGATAAGAACGTGCGGGTTCAAGTCCCGCCCCGGGCACCATCGAAATCCGGAGATGGAAACCACAGAAGTTTCCACTCCGGTTCTTTTTATTTTTCCTAGTCGCTGTTCTTCTGCTTAGTGCGCAGCATATCCATGCTCATCAATCATGTACTGGGTAGCAGTATTTAATTCCTGCTGGGAAATATCCCGCAAACTCGGCCCCCGCCGCTGACCCTCCCCAGTGGTCGTAGTAGCGGGGGCTGGGGTGGAGTTCGGATAGTCCTGCGAAGTGCTCATAGCACTAAGGCAACCACACCCACGCCCGCTACGAAAGGCCAACCACATTAACCTTGTGGACAACCCGCACACGGCTAGTGTGGTTATCCACAGAAATCCACGTTGGTTGCAGTGTTCGATAGCGTTTAGGTGGGCATGTCGGTATGGGCCTCTTGGCTTGAGGCCATAGGCTTCTTAGAAAACCTCCTCAACCACTACGCCCCGTGCACACCGGGCAAGCCGGTCTTTGCGGTCATTGATACCGAAACCACCGGCTTTAACAAGCGTTACGACCGCATCATTGAACTTGCTGCCGTGCGCGCTGACGCATACTTCAATCCCGTCGACTCCTAGCACACATTGCTCAACCCTGACGCCAACGTCGTGTCCACTACTCGGGGGACGCCCCGCCCACCTCGGCACTCAACCCTGCTGTGGGGGTTACTCGTAGCGAAGCGAGCTGAGCATCCCGGCTTCCATGTGATAGGCGTTATGGCAGTGAAATGCCCACTCACCGGGGTTGTCAGCGATCAGGTCGGCGATCATGGTTTCACCGTGGCGGAGAAGGATGGTGTCCTTGCGTAGCCCGCCGCTGCCGGGCAGCGCCCACGTGTGGCCGTGGATGTGCATGGGATGGGGCATCATGGTCCTGTTGCGCATGACCATCCGCAGGCGCTGGCCCTCCTGCACGGTCGCGGAGGAGGATTGGCCGTCGGTGAGAATGCTCCATTCATACGGCATCATCTGCCCGCCCAGGTCGATGCTGACTTCTCGGTCTGGTGTGTCCTCGGGCAGGAGTGCACGGTCTGCTGGCTTCAGGGAGGATAGAAGCAGTCCGGTGGACGACAATTCGGGGAAGTCGACATCGGGGTGGGGGGCCTGGCCGCCGGCGGTGCGGATGACGGCGAAGGCGCGGTCGTCCTTCCCCACCGCCAAAGCCGTGAGCGGGAAGATGCCGTCGTCGAGGATGACCTCGACGTCGACACGCTCGCCCATCGACAGGTAGATCGATTCGGCCTCCCGGGGCTGGACAGGGAAGCCGTCGGTGTGGGTGACGGTCATGCGGTGACCACCGAGGGCCACCTTGAAGATGGTGTCACCGCCGGAGTTGATAAACCGCAGGCGGGCCTTGTCGCCCGGGCGAGCCTCGAAGGTCCGGTGAGCACGGGGGATACGTCCGTTGATGAGGTAGTGCGGATACATCACATCGCCGGCATCCCCGCCCAGTACCCGGTCCGGGGTGCCGTGCATCATCTGGCCGTGACCTCCCATCCCCTTCTTCCCGTTATGGTCGCCCGAACCCATTCCGGTGAGCTTGTCGAGCTCATCGTCGGGAGTGCCTTGAATGCCATCGACCCAGTCGTCGAGCACGATGGTCCACTCGACGTCCTGGTCCTCAGCGTCTTGCGGGTCACGGATGATCAGTGGGGCGTGGAGGCCGCGATCAAGCTGCAGGCCGGAGTGGGAATGGTAGAAGTAGGTGCCACCGTGGGGGACTTCAAAAACATAGGAGAAAGACTCGCCAGGTTCAATGGGGTCCTGGGTCATGCCGGGCACACCGTCGGCTGCGTTGTGGAGTGCGATGCCATGCCAGTGGATGGAGGTGCTCTCAGGCAGTTCATTGGTGATATCGACCTGGAGGACGTCGCCGGCGGTGGCCTCAATGGCCGCATCCCCGGTGTCAGAGACGTATCCCCACGTCTTGGCTTCGATGCCGCCGATATCCAGAGAGAGGGGCCGGGCGGTCAGTGTCCGGCGCACCGTCGGCTCACCGAGCGCAGTGGGGGTGGGAGTGGGGCGAAGGGAGGAACCTGGTGCCGAGGCAGCGGGTCCAGGGTCGCTGGTGCAGGCGGCCACGGCCCCGGTGCCGGCGAGGACGAGCCCGCCGAGCAGAAACTGTCGTCGGGAAAACGCGTTTATCATGATTTCACCTTCCTTGGTGCTAGGTTTCAGTGACACGGGAGACAGGCGCAGGTGAGGACCCTGCTGAGCCATCACGTCAGGTGCAGGTCTGTGACACAGGTGGCACCGTCGTCGGCGGTGGAAAACTCCGCGGTGCCGGTACGCCCCTGGTAGCTCACCTCAATCAGGCCGGTGGCATCATCGGGAAGCCAGAAGCCAATAAACCCGTTGTCGAAGGTGGTTGTCGCCTCGTCCACCAGAACCTCACCGGTCGCCTCATCGGTGATCGTGACCTGGATATCCTCATTGTCGAGTTCCCCCTGGCAGGTCGTGAGGCTGTGGTAGAAGCAGTCGTGGGTGGAGGTGAGATAGGGTGCGATCGAGACATACGTCTGATTGTCGGGAAGATCGACCACGACTTCCTGGTCATCGCTCGAGAGCAGCAGTTCATCGGCACGCACTGAAGCGTTCAGATCCGTGGGACGCTCAGAGACCTTCTGCCGGTCGAGGTGATCAATGATCTCCACCGCGTCCATGCCGGCCAGGCCATGGGTAGTCAGGAATGTATCCTGGGACACCGTTCCGTCGGCGGTGGGTTCCGGGTCGGCGGCCGAACACCCCGTGAGGGCGAGGGCAAGGGCGGCGGCTGCGATCGCTGCTCGTTTCACGTCAATCTCCTTGGATCGTGGTAAGACCGTGAGAAGACACCGCCTCAAGGTCGATGCCATACCTTTATCTAGCACGGGTGCCTGACGGACTAGAAATCAAAAACCCTGCTCACAGCCTTATAACAGGGCGAAAAGGGGGTGAATTCGGTGGGCTGGGTCACCACCGGGACACCGCCCCACAGCCGTGGGCGATGTCCTTCTACCCGCCCCGGGTATGCGGTGCAGGCAGTGAAATCCCTGGTGGCGCCTGCGGAACCGACCAGGGGAGGCGATGCCGCCGGCCCGGGGTGGGGCACAGGGGTGACGGCGGTCGAAGGGTGATGTTTGAAGATTTGATGAAGATTTCCCCGCCGGGTACTGAGCGAGGGTGGTATTCCCCCCTGGCCGGAGCGATACTGGGGTCTATGGCTGACCGCACACCGACCATCGCCACGCCCCCGGGGCGGGTGCTGGTCGTCGATGATGAACAACCCCTGGCTCAGATGGTGGCCTCCTACCTCATCCGGGCCGGCTTCGATACCCGCCAGGCGCACACCGGCACCCAGGCCGTGGACGAGGCCCGTCGCTTTTCCCCCGATGTTGTGGTGCTGGATCTGGGGCTGCCCGAACTCGACGGCTTGGAGGTGTGCCGACGGATCCGCACCTTCTCGGACTGCTACATCCTCATGCTCACCGCGCGGGGCAGCGAGGACGACAAGATCAGCGGTTTGACCCTGGGGGCGGATGACTACATCACCAAACCTTTTAGCATCCGGGAACTGGTGACCCGGGTGCATGCGGTGCTGCGCCGCCCGCGCACCAGCACCACCTCACCGCAGGTGACCACCCCCTTGATCGTTGGTGACCTCATCCTTGACCCCGTCGCCCATCAGGTGCGGGTGGGGGAGACGACCGTGGAGCTCACCCGCACGGAGTTCGAGCTGCTGGTTGCCCTGGCCTTGCGCCCCGGCCAGGTGCTGACCCGCCACGACCTGGTCACCGAGGTCTGGGACACCACCTGGGTCGGTGATGAACGCATCGTCGATGTCCACATCGGCAACTTGCGTCGCAAGCTCGGCACCGACACCCGGGGCCGGGGGTTTATCGACACCGTGCGTGGCGTGGGCTACCGGGTGGGGCAGCCATGAATCACGGACCCGGCCTGACCTTCCGCTTCCTGGCCGCCCAGGTGTTGGTTGTGGTGATTAGCCTGCTGGTGGCCGCGGCCGTGGCCACGATGGTGGGCCCGACCCTGTTCCATGATCATATGTTGATGACCGGCCAGGAGGACCCCTCGCTGGAGCTGTTCCATGCCGAGCAGGCCTACCGGGGCGCCAACCTGATCACCCTGGCCGTCGCCCTGCCCACCGCCTTGATCAGCGCCCTGCTGGCCAGCCTGTGGTTATCGCGTCGTCTGCGCACTCCCCTGCAGGATCTCACCCGCGCCGCTACCAGTCTGACGGCCGGCAACTCCCGTATCCGCGTGCCCGCCGGAAAAGCAGGCCCCGAGGTCGCCACCCTGGCGCATGCCTTCAACACCATGGCCGACCGGCTGGAACACATCGAACAGGTCCGCCGCCAGATGCTCTCTGATCTGGCCCACGAAATGGGCACCCCCTTATCGGTGCTCACGGTCTACCTCGATGGTCTCCAGGACGGGGTCGTGGACTGGAATAATGCCACCCACACGATCATGGCTGACCAACTCACCCGCCTGACCCGGTTGATGGAAGACATCGACGATGTCTCCCGGGCCCAGGAACACCGGATCGATTTGGACCTGGCGGAGGAAGGGCTCGGGGATCTGCTCCATACCGCCGCTGCTGCCGCGGGGGAAGCTTATGCTGACAAAGGCGTCGATTTACAGGTCGAGACCATTACGGACACCACCCGGGTGCTCGTGGACCGGCAACGCTTCGGCCAGGTGATGAGCAATCTCCTGTCGAACGCGCTACGACACACCCCGGCCGGCGGGCAGGTCCGGATCAGCGTCCACCGACAGGGGGCGTCCACCGTACTCATCCACGTCGCCGATGACGGCGAGGGCATCCCACCTGACCAGCTCAGATACATCTTCGAACGCTTCTACCGGGGGGATGCCGCCCGCAGCCGGGACGACGCCGGGGCCGGTATCGGTCTGACCATCTCCAAGGCATTGATCGAGGCCCACGGCGGCACTCTCACCGCCACCTCCCCCGGACCCGGTGGCGGAGCGGTGTTTGCCCTCCGCCTCCCGCTGTCCCCTCCCGACAGTGAGGAGGCTGCTCGGTGACCACACCCTGCCCCGCGTGAGGGCCGTGCCCTCCACCCCTTGAAAATATACCCCCAGGGGGTATGCTGAAGATATACCCCCTGGGGGTATACGCTGGAGAGCGGCATCGCCGCACCCCACCGAACCGAAGGAGCTTTCCCATGATCACCTCCCCGCCCCGCCTCTTGCCGATGGCCTCCCACGGCTGCAGCTGTTGCGGACCTGCCTCACGTGCCGACACCGCCTCCACCCCTGCCACCAGCGACTCGTCAGCAGGAGGGTCCTCCCCTAGCTACCAGGTCACCGGCCTGACCTGCGGGCACTGCGCGAAAAGCGTGACCCAGGCCCTTCAGGCCCTCCCCCAGGTCGACGACGTCCAGATTGATCTCGCTGCTGGTGAAGTTTCCACCGTCACGGTCACCGGTGTCGTACCTCCGGAGATGGTTCGCCGGGCCATCGAGGAGGCCGGCTACACCGTCTTATCCTGATCAGTTTTACCCATCATCTCGACCCCGACCGGGTTGAGCGAAAGGAACGTCATGAGCACTCCCCACCATTCGGGTGGTCACCATGGTGATCACCCCGCTCCGGAAACAGACCACACCCACCACCCGGATCATGCCGGCCAGGAACACCACGCGGATGCCGACACCCACGGCCAGGCGATGCCCCACGATCACCCGCACTCCGCCCTGGACGAAGACCACCACGTTCATGGTCACGGCGAACACGCCGGACACAGCACTGCAATGTTTCGGGACCGCTTCTGGTGGTCGCTGATTCTGTCCATTCCCGTCGTTATTTTCAGCCCCATGGTCGCCCAGCTGCTCGGCTACCAACTCCCGGCATTCCCCGGATCCACCTGGATCCCCCCGGTGCTGGGCACGATCATCTTCGTCTACGGCGGAACGCCTTTCCTCAAGGGCGGATGGAGAGAACTGAAATCCCACCAACCCGGGATGATGCTCCTGATCGCCATGGCCATCACCGTGGCGTTTGTCGCCTCCTGGGTCACCACTCTGGGGCTGGGCGGTTTTGAGCTGGACTTCTGGTGGGAGCTGGCCCTGCTGGTGACCATCATGCTGCTGGGCCACTGGCTGGAGATGTCCGCTCTCGGGGCCGCGTCCTCCGCGCTTGACGCGCTGGCTGCCCTGCTGCCGGATGAGGCCGAGAAAGTCATCGACGGAACCACCCGCACCGTGGCCATCTCCGACCTGGTCGTCGACGACGTCGTGCTGGTGAGGGCCGGTGCCCGGGTGCCGGCCGACGGAACCATCCTCGACGGAGCCGCCGAATTCGATGAGGCGATGATCACCGGCGAATCCCGTCCCGTCTTCCGCGACACCGGTGACAAGGTGGTCGCCGGTACCGTGGCCACCGACAACACCGTCCGCATCCGGGTGGAGGCTACCGGCGGGGACACCGCCTTGGCCGGGATCCAACGCATGGTTGCCGACGCCCAGGAGTCCTCCTCCCGGGCCCAGGCCCTGGCGGATCGGGCGGCGGCGTTGTTGTTCTGGTTCGCGCTGATCTCCGCTCTGATCACCGCGGTGGTGTGGACCATTATCGGCAGCCCGGACGACGCCGTGGTGCGCACGGTCACGGTGCTGGTCATCGCCTGCCCGCATGCCCTGGGCCTGGCGATTCCGCTGGTCATTGCGATCTCCAGCGAGCGGGCCGCGAAATCCGGGGTGCTCATCAAGGACCGTATGGCGCTCGAGCGGATGCGCACCATCGACGTGGTGCTCTTCGACAAAACCGGCACCCTGACCGAGGGTGCGCACGCGGTCACCGGTGTCGCGGCAGCTGTCGGCGTCACCGAGGGAGAGCTGCTGGCCCTGGCCGCCGCCGCGGAGGCCGACAGTGAGCACCCCGTGGCCCGCGCCATCGTGGCGGCCGCGGCCGCCCATCCCGAGGCCTCCCGTCGGCAAATCCGGGCAACTGGTTTCAGCGCCGCCTCCGGCCGAGGGGTCCGGGCCACTGTCGATGGCGCTGAGATCCTCGTGGGCGGGCCGAACATGCTGCGCGAGTTCAACCTCACCTCCCCGGCCGAGCTCACCGACACCACCAGCGCCTGGACCGGGCGTGGGGCCGGTGTGCTCCATATTGTCCGCGACGGTCAGATCATCGGTGCGGTGGCCGTCGAGGACAAGATCCGCCCCGAATCCCGCGCCGCCGTGAAAGCCCTGCAGGACCGCGGGGTGAAGGTCGCGATGATCACCGGCGACGCCCAGCAGGTGGCCCACGCCGTCGGTCAGGACTTAGGCATTGATGAGGTCTTCGCCGAGGTCCTGCCCCAGGACAAAGACACCAAGGTCACGCAGCTGCAGGACCGGGGTTTGAGCGTGGCCATGGTCGGTGACGGTGTCAATGACGCCCCCGCTCTGACCCGCGCGGACGTCGGTATCGCCATCGGTGCCGGCACGGATGTGGCCATGGAATCTGCCGGGGTGGTCCTAGCCAGTGATGACCCACGGGCAGTGCTGTCGATGATTGAGCTGTCCCAGGCCAGCTACCGCAAGATGATCCAGAACCTGATCTGGGCCTCTGGCTACAACATCCTCGCCGTGCCGTTGGCCGCCGGAGTGCTCGCCTCGATCGGGTTCGTGCTGTCCCCGGCCGTGGGCGCGATCTTGATGTCTGCCTCGACCATCGTGGTGGCCCTGAACGCCCAGCTGCTGCGCCGCATTGATCTGGATCCGGCTCACCTGGCTCCGACCGAGTCGAAAGAGGAACACGCCATGCCTACTCCGGCATCCACCGCCGTCCACTGATCCACCACTTCTCTCCACTGCCCCCATATGACCCTGAAAGGTGCTGTTGCAAAGTTGGGGCAGTAGGCAGAGTGACGTGAAATAGTCACAGCCATGGGTATTTTCTCCGGTTGTCATTTCCCCCGTGACATTATTCTGTGGGCAGTGGGTGGTACTGCCGCTACGGGGTGAGTTACCGCGATCTGGAGGAAATGATGACTTCAGCGGGGCGTGCCGGTCGATCACACCACGATCTACCGCTGGGTTCAGAAATACGCCCGTGAGCTGGACAAGCAAACACGGTGGTACCGGCAGGTACCTGACTGGCAGGCTAGTTCCTGGCGGGTGGATGAGGCCTCTATCGGGCGATCACCGCCGGTGGCCAGACCCTGGACTTTTATCTCTTCGAAGCGGAACGTGGCCGCAGCGAAGTGTTTTTGGCCAAGGCCGTCAGATCCAATGCGTCAGCCGGGTATCCCAGAGTGATCAACACCGATAAAGCACCCTCCCTGGCCAGGGCAATCGCCGAGTTGAAGTCAGAGGGAATCTGCCCGCCAACAGTGGAACACCGGCAGGTGAAAAACCTCAACAACATCCTGGAAGGCGACCATGGTCGGCTGAAGCGGATCCTCGGTCCGAAAGGGGCGTTTAAGAACCGGACATTTGCATATCGGACGTTGAAAGGGATGGAGGCGATGTACTCATTGCGGAAAGGGCAAGGCGCGATGTTTGCCAACAGGCAACCGAACCCGGACGCGGTGATCGTCAACCGGGTCTTCGAGACCGCCTAACAACGCCCACACGCAGCGGCCATCAGGGAACGAGAAACTGAGTCTTCGCTGCTCTCCGCCCAATTTTGCAACAGCACCTTTTTATTTTTCTTAGTCGCTGTTCTTTTGCTTAGTGCGCAGCATATCCATGCTCATCACGGCGCCGATGATGGCGGCGTGATGTTGCTCATTGAGGCCCGGCGTGATGCGCAGGCGATACGTGTTTTTGCCCATGAAGAAATTACCCATGCCAGTCCATTCGTTAGAGACGTCAGCAAGCAGGCGATCTTCTGAAGTGATGGAAAGGTTCCAATCCCAGAAGTCGCCGTGAATTTCGACGTCGGCAAAACCCTCCATGGTCAAGTCCAACTTTGTCTTGAGCATGGAGAAACGCTTGGTAATGACGGCCATGGGCTTTTCGATTCCCGGCAAGTGCACCTCATAGGTATCCCGCAGAAAATTCGGCGGGTCCGAAATCGTCATGACCGTCTGTAGCGGGTTGCCTTCAGCATCCGTGATGGCAACCTCCAAGCTGCGGGAGGATTTAAACACCATGTCTTTGAGACTGGTGGATTGCAGGATAGTGCCCACAGGAGTGCCGTCTAGATCGGTGATCATGAACTGATCGTTGAGGAAGGACTTGGTCTGAGTAATTACGAGCTCGTCAAGTGTGAATAAATTTTGCGTCATACCAGCCACTGTAGGGAAGCTGCTGGTTTTATTCCTCCTCCCTAGGGGTGGTTTTCTGCTGGCGCATGAGTTCTTGCGCCTCTTCATATGCTCGGGCGCGCTGGGCAGTCATGGTTTGAGCAAATGTCTGCACCCAATTCTTGTTCTTGGGCGCCAGCGGGCCGGAGGGCTCGGTGGTGGTCCAGGTGCCATCCTCAAAAAGCCAGATGATGTCGCGCGTATGTGGATCCATGACATAAAAGGCTCGGCCATCGGTCTTTACGTTGTGGTGGTGCTGGCATAAGCAGGCGAGGTTTGCCGGGGTGGTCGGCCCGCCGTCCGCGTGGTTGATGCGGTGATCCTTCTGGCAGGCCGTGGCTGGGCGGTTGCATCCAGGGTAGCGGCAGGTGCCGTCGAAACCTTCCAGGTACGCGGCCATGGCGGTGGGAGTGACATAGCCCTTGACCTCGTGGTTTGGGTTCATCTCCCGGATTTTAGTGTAGGGCAGCGCATTGGAGCGCGCCGGGTCGAGCCAGCCTACGGACTCAATAAATGCCGGGGAATTGGGCACGTCGGTGGCCTTGTAGGCGTTGAGGATGATCTCGGGGGCTTGGGTGCGGCCGGTGAGGAGCGCAACGGCGGCGTCGGCAAGCGAGCAACCTAGCTCCAGCGCGGTCTGCCGGACGCACTTATCGACGCTCGCGATAACCGCCGGGTCCGCACTCAAAGTCACCGCCGAGGTGTTATCGCCCCAGTTTTCCATGGTGTAGCGCGGCTGGGTAGGGCCTTGGGTGACGGCCAGCGTGTCATCGGCGAGGTTGATGAGCTCGTTGAGCTTGCGTTTAATCTGCGCCTGCGTGCGCATGGCCTGGTTCGGCCGGGTAGGGGTGAGGTAGGCGGTGAGCTGCTCGTCGATGCGCGCCACTACCTCTGGCGTTGGGTTTCCCAAGCGGTTGAGGGATTTATTGATGGCAATAATGCGGTCGAGGTCCAAGTGATAGAGGCGGTGCTGCAGCGCCTGGAGCTCGGGCAGCTCCTCCAGACGGTGCAGCGCCATGAGGATATGGCCGATCCGGCCTTCATTAACGCCGGTGGTGCGGTAGAGGGATTGGGTAACTAATTCGAAATCAGAATCGAGATCCGGGACTTGGCTTACCCAGAACTCGTACTCCGCCTTTCGCATCTCAAAGGCTAAGCGTGTGGTGGGGTCGGTGGTGTTGGTCGTGGAAAAGTAGGGTTCTTCCATGGCGCATCGTACCTAAATTATCGTGTGAACTTGTGTACGATTTACACCTTATAACACCCCTCGGACACGAGCCTTTTTCTTCGCATTGATCCAGCTCAGGAGCTATATTCCGAATCTTTAGCGGGTAGGGGATTTTCGCTGCTTTGTGCCGCGTGTTTCTTGTCCTGCTTGCGCATGAATCGCAGGCCCCAGATAATAAGCGCCCACGTGATGAGGGCGATAACGAGGATGGTCGCCGGCCATTCACCCGCAATCATGGTCGCGCCATTGAACAAGGTATGCAGGGCGATAGCGGCCAGCCAGAATCCGGCCACCTGCCAGTAGCCGTGGCGCGCACCCGCATAGAGCTTGCCGACGCCCCACGCCGCAACCCCCGTATACAGCGCATGGCCAAAGGCGCCGGTGAAGATTCGCCCGGTACCGGTAATGAGTACGCCCCAGAGATCGCCATCCAGGTCATCGATGGCCGCGTTGAGGATGAACGGCACGTTTTCCATGGCATCGAAGCCCAGGCCTACCGCCATGCCGATCGCGGCGGCCTGGTACGGATGCCGCACGTTCCCAAAGGCCGCAATAATAATGACGACGCCAAGGAGCTTGATGGTTTCCTCCGGAAGCGGCGAGTAAAAGGCCCCGTCCAGGTAGGTGAGCCCCAGCTTGTCTGAAATCCCCACCATCTGGTCGTTGAGGCTTACCACTACCGGCTGGGCGAGCGCGCCCCATAGGATGCCTTGCCACATTGGCCGCGGCCTAAACCACCAGAATCCCAGTCCAAGCGTCAAGCCAGCGCAGATGAGCGCACCGATGAGCCCCACCTCGGTAAAACGGCGATCAACAAAGAAAAAGCCGGAAACTACCAGGCCGAAAGCGATAGATAGCCAGTACAGATTCTTCATGCTTTTTCTACCTCCTGGGCAAGTTCTTCAGCCCGCGGTCCGTGCAAGGAGAGGAACGTGGTGGGGCCATCGCCCTCGATGCTGATGGCTACGAGGTCGCCATCGCTAAGCGTGCGCTTATCCCCGTCGCGGTCGATGTCTCCTTCCGGCATGGCCGTACCTTCACCTATTGCCCGGAGGTAGCGCCGGGTGGCTTGGTCTTTGTCCTGTACGCCGACATCTTTAGCGCGGATCTGGGTGCCGTCACAGTCCCAGCGTGGTTCACTGCTGGTAGAGCCATCTTCTTCCGTGCAGGATAATCCGGGGACGCGGGCCTGGCCGGCCTGCACCTCAGAGGTGGGGTTGTCATACATGTCTGGCAGGAGCGCATTGGTGCCGTAGATGGCGCCAAATACTACGCCCGCCGCGAGGATGAGTGGTGTGCTTTTCATGCCTTCAACGCTAGGTACGCACTGCTCAGCGCGGTATCCTCCGCGGGGAGGATTAGGCCGGTCGCAGGGAGGATTTCTTCCCCATAAGTTTCCTTAAGCCCTGTGATAGGTTGGGTGCGTGTTTGAGGAGCTAGCGGAAGAAGCAGAGGCAAAGGACGAGCCCACCCGCGTGTGGTGGCAGTGGTGGGCACCCATCGCCATGGCCGTGGTCTTTGTTGGCCTTCCGCCCGCGGTCTATCACCTAGTCTCCGGCGTAGATCTGCTCATCCTCATGGCCGTGCTGACGGTGGTCATCGCTTTTGCCGACGGCGCCACTTTCCGCGCCTCCTGGACCATCTTTAGCGTGGCAGGGTTAGCCTATTTTGCCGCCATGTCCTTGTACTTCAACGAGGGCACCTGGATATACCTCCCAGTATTCGTGTTCCTGGCATGGGCTGCGAGCAGACTGGGTGCCGTGGTGGGCTCTAAGGCAGGGAAGAGCTAATGGAGACGTGGCGCCTAGAGCACCCAGAAGTGGGCACCATCGAGGTGCAGCGCGGGTACGATGCCGAGTTCGCGGAGATGGGCGAGTGGCCGAAGAAAGCCAAGGATTTCACCCCGGTACCGGGCGATGCTTCGCTGCCGGAGCGCGTCCAACTCTGGCGGAAGAACCCCAGCCCACGCCTGCAGATTGTGGTGAACGGTCAGGTACGCAGCCGCCACGATCGGCCGCGTACGGGCCGCTATTCGCTTAAGAAGAAGATTGAAAAAGACCTCACCCTGCTTGAGAACTCCGCCCCGCGCAGCAAACCTTATCTAGATATCCAAGCTTCTCCCTTTGGCGAGCTCCTCGACGTGTACTACCGCAATGGGGAGGAGGCAGTCGCCCTCGAGCCCCCGGCCGGCTCATTGGGAGAAAAGCGCCGCAAGGCCATGGAGGAAAGCTCCTTCAAGCGGGTGCTGTATCCGCTTTTGGGTGGCCTGGGAAAGTCCGGCTGGGCCATTGGCGTGATCGTGCTTGGCCCGATCATCAGCCGCATCTTGTCTCGGTTGTTGCCGGATTGGGAGCTGCCGGAAATTAACCTGCCGGATATCGCGCTCCCGGTGCCGGAGTTTCCGCAGATAGAGCTGCCGGTGCCGAATATCGACTTCAACATCGACATCGATCCGCCCGACTGGCTCGTATTTTTGATGGATTACAGCAAGGTGTGGGTACCACTCATCATCGCCATCGTGGTGGGCATTCAGGCCGTGCGCAATGCCAAGAAATCCGAGGAAAAGAAGCACCAGTGGCAGCAGAATGGCGCGTATGCTGACGGCCATGAAGATTCACGGCGCGATTGATGCGGAGGGCCGGTGCAAGCATTGGCATTCGCCGCTGGATGTGGTGGCCAATAAGTGCGCCACCTGCGGGAAGTATTTTGCCTGCGCGCTGTGCCATGCCGAGCTTACTGAGCATGAGTTTGGGCCCATGCTTGTCGACGCCCCCTCGGTCCTCTGCGGCGCCTGCCGCACCGAGATGAACTATCACGCCTATTCCGCCGCGCCTGCGTGTCCCCACTGTGGACATAAATTTAATCCCGGCTGCAGTGCGCATGCCGGGATCTATTTTCAGCTAGACCGCTAAGCGGTCCGGCCAAGTCGGTGTCTTAGTGTCTTAGAAGGAAGACAGCTGCTGTAGCTGCTGGATCTGTGGGATCTGTGGCAGCTGGAACTGGGATACGGCGTTCTGGGCAATCTTGGCCGCGTCCGGGATGCGGAAGGTCTGGCCCAGGAAGGGGACATCGACAGTCGGCTGGCCAGGGATGGTGCCCAGCTCGATGACCTTGGCGTTCTTGGCTGGAGCTGGGGCCGGAGCCGGAGCTGGCTTTGGTGCGGGGGCATTGCCGCGCTGGCCGCCCGTGTTGACCGGCTTGCCCTGACCGGTGGTGCCGTTCAGGCCGCAGCGAGCAATGGCCTCATCCATGCGGCCGATGGCGCCGCGGACCTCGTTGCCGCGTGGGTGCACGGTGGCAACGGCGAGGGCCTGGGACTTCTTCTGATTGTAGTCAGCGGAGTTGGTCCAGTACTGCTTGGCCTGGGAGCAGGAAATCTGGCCGGCAGGCATCTTGTCGAGGAGATTATCAACGGCGTCGGCATGGGCAGCGGCAGGGGCGGCGAGGGTGACGGTCAGGGCGGTAGCTGCAGATAGCAGCGCGGACTTACGTGCAAAGCTCATGCCAGACATCTTGCCACACTTGTTACGCCTGTGACAGGCCGAGGAAGCGATTGACCAGGCTGCGGTAGGCACGCACGGTGAGCTCGAGGTCCTCTAGGTAGAGGTGCTCGTCGTGGCTGTGCAGCTGGGAGTTGGCGCTGGCCATATCGCGGCCCTCGGCGTGCATGGCAAAGCCATAGGCATTGCCGCCCTTGCGGCGGGCGAAGCGCAGATCTGAGCCGCCGGTGGCGTGGACTGGGACAACGTCCTTGTCCGGGAATAATTCCTTGGAGGTGGCCTCAATCGCCCGCCATAGTTCGGTATCGGTGGAGGATTGCGTGGCATCTTCGGTGATGAGGTGTTCGATTTCTACCTCATCGGCCATGTCCCCGAGCGCGCTGCGCAGGAAGTCATCCAGATCCTCCTGGGTCTGGCCGGGGAAGGGGCGCACATCCATTTCCAGGTAAGCGTGCGAAGGCAGCACGTTGATTGCGCCGCCCGCGCGCAGGACGGTCTCGGCGATGGTGGTGTGGCTAAAGGCATGCGCGTAGGCGTCGAGGTTGCCGAACTTGGAGTAGTCACCCGTGCCGTCGATAAGCTCCTGCTCCGTCTGGGGATCAAACTTGAAGGTGCGCACAAAGCCTTCCCAGATCTCATTGGAGGCTGTGGGCGGTTCGGCGGTGGCGATGCGGCGGGCCACCTCGCCGATCTTCACGATGGCAAAGTCCTTGCCATAAGGGGTGGAACCGTGGCCGGCATCGCCATGCACGTGCAGGCGGCGCTGGCCGGCTCCCTTTTCTCCCACGTTAAAGCCCACCGCGCCGGGCAGGTGGCTGCCGCCGGTTTCAGATAAGCAGTTCTTCCAGGAAAAGGCGTCGGGGTGGTTCTCGGACATAAAGCGCACGCCGAGCCCGCCGCGGGCCTCTTCATCGGCCATGCCGACGAAGGCGAGGGTACCGCCCGTGTTACCCGCGCGGGCGACCTCGCGCGTGACGGCGGCCATGGTGGCGGTCATGAAGAGCATGTCTACGGAACCGCGGCCGTAGAGCTTGCCGTCCTCGATGAGGGCCTCGAAGGGCGGCTTGGTCCACTTCGGCTCATCTACGGGGACGACGTCTGTGTGGCCCATGAGGGTGAGCGGTTCCTTGTCCGGATCGCCGGGGACGGTCACCACGATGGAGACGCGGCCCGGGTGGGACTCGAAGCGCTCAATCTGCACGTCTTCGCCCGCGAAGAATTTTTCCAGGCTATCCGCATTGCGCACCTCGTGGCCGGAATCCGGGGTGAGGTCATTAACGCAGGCATTGCGGATAAGCTCTTGGAGAAGGGAGAGGGTGTCATCATAAAGCGTCATGCCCCCGAGGGTAGTTCCGCACAGATTTATATGTGGTTTTAACCAAAGTTGAACGCCGTTCAAGTAGGGTTTAGCACCATGAGCATCGTTGACATCGCCCGTGAGAAAGCCCTGGAGCAAGGCAAAGGCCTCAACCAGGAAGAGCTACTGCAGGTATTGCAGGTTCCGGATTCCCAGCTGGAGGAGATCGCCGATATCGCCCACCAGACCCGCCTGCAGTGGTGTGGCCCGGACGTATCGGTGGAAGGCATTATCTCCATTAAGACCGGCGGCTGCCCAGAAGATTGCCACTTCTGTTCCCAGTCCGGCCTTTTTGAGTCCCCGGTGCGCGCCGTGCGCCTGAACATCCCGGAGCTGGTGGAGGCGGCGCAGAAGACCGCTAAGTCCGGCGCCACCGAGTTCTGCATCGTCGCTGCGGTCAAGTCCCCGGATGATCGCTTGCTGGACCAGGTGGGCGAGGCGATTGCCGCAATTAATGACGCCGTCGATATCGAGATTTCTTGCTCGCTGGGCACCCTGACCCGCGAGCAGGCGCAGCGCCTGAAGGATATGGGCGCGCAGCGCTATAACCACAACCTGGAGACCTCCCGCTCCTTCTTCCCTAATGTGGTCACCACCCACACCTGGGAGGAGCGCAAGCAGACCCTCGACTACGTGCGCGAGGTAGGCATGGAGGTCTGCTGCGGCGGCATCATCGGCATGGGCGAGTCCCTGGAGCAGCGCGCTGAGTTCGCCGCGCAGCTGGCAGAGATTGATCCGTGCGAGGTGCCAATGAACTTCCTCGATCCGCGACCTGGCACCCCCTTTGCGGATCGCCCGCTGGTTCCGCTGGGTGAGGGCCTGCGCGCCGTGGCGGCGTTCCGCCTGGCCATGCCGTCTACCACCTTGCGCTTTGCTGGTGGCCGCGAGCTTTCGCTTGGCGACGACGGCACTGAGCGCGGCCTGCTCGGCGGCATCAACGCCATTATCGCCGGCAATTACCTGACTACCCTGGGCCAGCAGATTGAAAAGGATGTGGACATGTTGCACCGCATCGATCTGCCGATTAAGGCCCTGTAGTGCCGGGTTTATCCGAGCCCTCATCCGAATTGGCCGCTGCCGTTCTCTCCGGGGACGAGCCGATTTTCCATCCGAATACCGGCAAGCCGATCGAAGAGGTCTTCACGCTGCACCCCGCGGCTGCAGCCGGCCTCGACGTGCCGCGCTACTGCCAGATCTGTGGCCGCCGCATGGTGGCCCAGGTGCGCCCCGATGGCTGGCATACTAAGTGCTCGCGCCACGGGGAGCTGGATTCGGAGTGGCTTTATGTAGAGCACCTGCCCGAAAGCTAGCATCGGGGGCATGGATCCCGCCGTTTCCCTTGCCCACCAGTCTGCGCTGCGTTCGATCGCCCGAGTGGTCGAAGAATCGGCGCCGCATACGGAGGAAGGGAAGGCCTTAGGGGACGTCGTAAAGCAGCTGCGCGAGGGCCCAGTGATGGTGCTGACTGGGGCTGGGGTGTCTACGGAATCGGGCGTGCCGGATTATCGGGGCCCGCGCGGATCGCTCAGTAGGCACCGGCCGATGACCTATCAGGAATTTCGCCACGACCCGGCCGCAAGCCATAGGTATTGGGCCCGCAGCTTTGTGGGGTGGCGGGTCATGGATTCCGCGGTGCCGAATCGCACGCACTATGCGCTCGTGGAACTGGAGCGCGCCGGGCTGGTCAATGGCGTGGTCACGCAAAACGTGGATGGCCTGCATAAACAGGCGGGAACCGCGAACTTGGTGGCGCTGCATGGCGATATGGAAACCGTGGTGTGCTTGATGTGCGGGCAGCGGGAGGCGCGGCCGCACTTTGATGCGCGTCTAGCTGCAGCGAACCCGGGGTACCTGGAACGCCTTGTCGTGGAGGCGGATCAGGTGAACCCGGACGGTGATGTGACGCTTGATGAGGCCGATGTGGCAGCCTTCCGCATGGCAGGGTGCGAGCGCTGTGGTTCTGCCTTGTTGAAGCCGGACGTCGTCTACTTTGGTGAGCCCGTGCCGGCGGAGCGCCGTGATGCCGCTTTTGCCGTGTTAGGACAGGCGCGCTCGCTGCTGGTTGCTGGGTCTTCGCTGGCGGTAATGAGCGGGTATCGCTTTGTGCTGGAGGCAAAGAAACAGGGCAAACGTGTGGCCGTCATCAATGGTGGGCCCGGCCGGGGTGATAAGAAAGTGGATACGCTGTGGCGCACCCGGGTGGGACCGGCCTTTGACGCGGTACTCGATGAGCTGGGGCTATAACTAGCGCGGGATGCTCTCCACCAGTTCCAAAATGGTGCGCACGATCGCGCGGACGCGCTTATCCATAGGCATATCCTCGTGCATGACCATCGCGAGGCGGTCGAAGTCTTGGACATAAATATTGCGGACCGTGCCCTCTGCGACGCCGCGGGGGTCGAGGAAGCAGGTCTCGGGTGGAACAACGACGGCGTCGGACCGCGTGGCAATGCAGGTATAGCTCACGCCGGATTCCAGATCGCCGTCCCGGTTGGTTTCGCGCAGCGCTTCACTGCCGACGACCTGGTCCATGCCCGCCGGCCCAAACCAGCCATCGATGATGGAGCGCAGCACCGCTTCTTGGCGCGGGGTGCGGATGAGGCGGCTGGCTATGCCCCCATAGGTGGTGCCGTGATTCGGGGCGCTAATGCACATCAGGTGCAGGACGTTTTCGGCCCCGCCCTCCATACGCATCCAATAGCGGGCAAGCAGCCCACCTTGGGAGTGGCCGATGAGAATAACCTTGTCCGCGCCGGTAGCCGCGCGGACGGTATCGATATAAGCGCCAAGCTGGCGCGCAGATTCCGCAAGCGGCTGGGTAGCGCGGTGCCCATAGTCAGGGGCGAAGACGGCCCAGCCGTCCTGGCGCAGTTCATTGCCTAGGAGCTGCCATACGCCTTTTGTATCGCAGGTGCCGTGGATGAGGATGACCGGCCACGGTCGCTGCGCAGTAGGACGCGTGCTCCAGTCATCTTCGAAGACGCCGCGCGGTTTGATGCGCGCGCCAAGGGGCAGGGTGGCGGCGGCATCGGCATCGAGGGCGGTGTCGCCCGGGCTGGTCTTGACCTTCTGGGCTTTGATGAGGTCCGCGATTTCGGCCGCGACCTCCTCGCGCAGTGCCGTGGCCTCGGCAGGGGAGGCGACGCCTCGACGCGGGGAATCGGTCAATTCCTTCTCGTTGGCACGCCAGAATTTGCGGAGTTGTTCGGAAATAGTGGATTTCAACTCAGCCATGGTTCCGGATTGTACTCGTTATTGCAGGTTAACTGTGTTTTTGTCAGGGGTGAAGAAATTTATGGGCAAACCCTTGACCATCCTACGAAAGGTTTATAAACTTAGGCTTGCCTAATCACGGGCGGTGCTTGCAGGAGGGTGCGCTCCATTCCCTCCTTGGGTACCGAGAGATTAGTCATGGGGAGAAGGCCCGCCGATGTGCTGTCGGCGGGCCTTCGTTGTGGATAAGGGGCGGTTCCCGGCCTGAAGAAAAGGTGGCGCAAAAGGGGTGTAAAGGAAATATAAAAATTGCGAGCGAGAGGCGTAAAGATAGCGCAAAGATTGCCTAGGGCAGCGGGGGTGTGGTCCTAACGTTTGTGCTTAGCAGGTGCTGCCTTGGTACCGGCACCTGGCAGGCATACCTGTCAGGCACAGGAAAGTTTCACTCGCACAAGGGGGTTTCCCACATGTTAGACATCGTGGCAATCCTGATAGCCATCCTGACGGTTGGCTGTCCCTCCGTCCTCAACGAGCTTCTGGACGGTGATGCATAACCATGAACACCATTACAGCGGTCATTGGCCTCGTCATTGTTGTGGCCTTGGTGACCTACCTCATCATTTCCTTAGTCGATCCGGAGCGTTTCGCATGATCGCCAGCATTGGGGCGGTGTTACCGCAGTTCCTCGCCCTCGTCGTCTTACTCGCGGCGGCATATGTTCCTTTGGGCAATTGGATCGCACGCAGCTACACCTCTGACAAGGACTGGGCGGTAGAGCGTGCGGTGTATAAAGTCCTGCGCGTTGACCCAAACCGTGGGCATAACAGCAAGAACTACAGCCGTGCATTGCTTGGTTTCAGCTTGGCATCCGTACTCGTGCTTTACGCGGTGCAGCGCCTACAAACCGTTGTGCCTAGCTTTGGAAATCCCCGCTCCGCAGCGGTGGAACCGTGGATGGCGTTTAATACCGCGGCGTCATTCGTGTCCAATACCAACTGGCAGTCCTATTCGGGCGAAGAAACCCTGACCAATGCTGCGCAGATGCTTGGCCTGACCGTCCAGAACTTCGCCTCCGCGGCTGTCGGCATGTGTGTGGCGGTTGCGCTCATTCGCGGTATCGGTCACTTGGGATATAGCCGAGACAAGCTGGGCTCTGAGAGCGGACAGCACCTCATCGGAAATTTCTGGGTTGACCTCACCCGCGGTTTGGTGCGCATTCTTTTGCCGCTTTCACTATTGATTTCCTTCGTCCTTATCTTGGGCGGAACCATGCAAACCTTCGGGTCCAACCTGGTGAGCTCCGCGGGCGTGGATATTCCGCGCGCTCCGGTGGCTAGCCAGGAGGCAATCAAGCTGCTGGGAACCAATGGTGGTGGCATCTTCGGCGCCAACTCGGCGCACCCTTTTGAGAACCCCACTGGTTTTACCAACCTCGTGGAAATCTTTTCCTTGCTGGTCATTTCTTTCTGTTTCATTCGTGCCTACGGAGTAATGCTGAAATCCCAGAAGCATGCATGGACCTTGCTTGGCGTCATCGGCGGCATCTGGACCGTTATGGTTGCCTTGGTGGTATGGGCACAGCACACTACCACCGGTGCGGCAGCTCAGGCTGCGGGCGGCAACTTGGAGGGCATCGAACAGCGCCTAGGTATTGACGCTTCCGCACTCTTTGCGGTGTCTACCACGGGCACTTCTACCGGTGCGGTCGATTCGATGCACGATAGCTACTCACCATTGGGTGGCGGCTTGTTGATCCTCAATATGCTCCTGGGCGAAATTGCACCAGGCGGCGTGGGCACGGGTCTCTACGGTCTGCTGATGGTAGCAATCCTCGCCGTATTTATCGGCGGCCTGCTCGTTGGGCGCACACCGGAGTTCATGGGCAATAAGGTCGGCCGCAAGGAAATCTCCGCGGTGAGCTTATACATCCTCACCATGCCGGTCCTCGTCCTGGTAGGCGTGGGGGCATCGGTGGCTCAGCGCAAGCTGGTGGAGCGTTCCGCGACCAACTTCGGCGCGCCAGGAACCCCAGATAACGCGCACGGTCTCTCCGAGGTGCTCTATGCCTTTACCTCGGCCTCGAATAATAACGGCTCGGCCTTCGCCGGCCTGACGGTAACCGAGCCCTGGTGGCAAGTCACCCTCGGTATCGCCATGCTGCTGGGCCGCTTCCTCCCCATCGTTTTCACCCTGTACTTGGCGGGCAGCCTAGCCGGTCAACGCCGGCAGGCCACTACCGCCGGCAGCTTGCCGACGTCCGGTGTGACCTTCGCGCTGCTTACCATCGGCGTCATTGTGTTGGTCGCCGCCCTTACCTTCTTCCCCGTTCTTACCTTGGGTCCCATTTCGGAGGCACTCTCATGACAACACCAACTATGACCACTGAGCAACGCACTCCTCAGCGCCCTGCCACCAAAACCAGTGGGTTGGCTGCGGCAGCGTTAAAGTCGTTGCCGCACAAGATGTCCCCACTCGCCCAAGCCCGCAACCCCGTCATGTTCGTGGTGTGGGTAGGCGCCGCGCTGACTACCCTGTGGTCCATCTTTAGCCCCAGCGTTTATGGCTGGGTGGTGACCGTATGGTTGTGGTTTACCATTGCGTTCGCCGCGTTTGCTGAGGCATATGCCGAAGGCCGCGGCAAAGCCCAAGCGGATAGCTTGCGCGCCGTGCGCGATGACGCCACCGCTAACCTGGTCACCGATGGCGGCATCGAGGTCATTGCCGCTTCTGAGCTCACCAAGGGCGCTATCGTGCGCGTGGAAGCCGGAGAGACGATCCCGGGCGACGGCGACGTCATTGAAGGCGCGGCAACCGTCGATGAATCTGCCATTACCGGCGAGTCTGCTCCCGTGGTTCGCGAGGCCGGCGGCGATCGCTGTGCTGTAACCGGCGGTACCGTGGTCTTGTCTGATTCCATCTTGGTACGGATCACCTCGGAGCCGGGATCTACCTTCGTCGATACGATGATTGCCTTGGTGGAGGGAGCGGAGCGCCGCAAGACCCCGAATGAGATCGCGCTGAGCATCCTCCTGTCTACCCTGACTATTCTCTTCCTCATTGCGGTTACCGCACTGGCCCCAATGGGGTTGTTTACCGGCGCGGAGCTCTCCCCGCTCTCGCTGGTGGCCCTGTTGGTCTGCCTCATCCCAACCACCATCGCTGCCCTGCTATCTGCGGTGGGAATCGCGGGAATGAACCGCCTCGTGCACCACAATGTTCTGGCTACGTCCGGACGAGCGGTGGAGGCGGCGGGCGACGTAGCGACCCTACTCATGGATAAAACCGGCACCATCACCTATGGCAACCGGCAGGCCACCGGGCTTATCGTTGCGCACGGTGTCGATGAGCAGGAAGCTGCGGAGATAGCCCGCGTTGCTTCGGTTGCCGATGAGACCCCAGAGGGTCGCTCCATCGTGTCGTGGTTGACCGAAAACTATCGCCTTTCTACCGCAGCAGGAGAGGAAGAAAAGACCGCTGAGGTCATTCCATTTAGCGCTTCTACCCGCATGTCTGGGCTTAACCTGAGAGGCCGAAAGCTGCGTAAAGGTGCCGGTGATGCTGTGCGCCGGTGGGTAACTGAAGCAGGTGGCGACTGGCCGCAAGAAATTGCAGACTCCGTGACCCAGATTGCTGAAGGTGGTGGAACCCCGCTGCCCGTTGCTGTGGAAGAATCCGACGGCACCCGCAGGGTTATTGCGGTGGTGCAGCTCAGTGACGTCGTCAAGCCGGGCATGGCGGAGCGCTTCGCCGAACTGCGCCAGATGGGCATCAAAACCATCATGGTGACCGGCGATAACCCGTTGACGGCAGCGGCCATTGCGAAAGAGGCAGGCGTCGATGATTACATCGCGGAGGCCACCCCAGAAGACAAGCTGGCCAGGATCCGCGAGGAACAGGCGCACGGCCGCATGGTTGCTATGACCGGTGACGGTACTAACGATGCGCCGGCGCTGGCGCAGGCGGACGTGGGTGTGGCCATGAACACGGGCACCTCTGCAGCGAAGGAAGCCGCCAATATGGTGGACTTGGATTCTGATCCGACCAAGCTTATCGATGTCGTGCGCATTGGCAAGCAGTTGCTCATCACCCGTGGGGCGCTTACCACCTTCTCTTTGGCCAATGACTTAGCGAAGTACTTCGCCATCTTGCCGGCCCTGTTTTCTACCCAGCTTCCGCACCTCGAGCGCCTCAACGTGATGCACCTGCACTCGCCGCAATCCGCCATTGTGTCTGCAGTGGTATTCAATGCGCTCATCATCGTTGCTCTTATTCCATTGGCGCTCAAGGGCGTGGCCTATAAGCCGGCCTCTGCTTCGTCCCTGCTCCGCCGTAACCTGGGCATCTGGGGCCTGGGCGGCGTGATCACCCCATTCCTAGGCATCTGGCTCATTGACCAGGTAGTCAACCTGCTTCCAGGTATGTAGAAAAAGAAGGACCAAAAATGCGTGTCTATTTTCGTAACCTCGCCGCTGGATTCGTAGCCGTACTATTGTGTGTTGTCGCACTAGGAATGATCTATCCCGCTGCCGTGTGGGGAATCTCCCGCATCAAGCCGGACTCCGCCGAGGGCAACCTCATTTACCAAGGTGAGTGCCTAGCTGGCTCGACCCAGCTTCAAGATGGCCAGACCGAAGGCCCGTACTTCTTCCCCCGTGCCGAAGGCATGAGCAATTACGGCGCTAGTAGCTCCGAGCTAGAAAAAGCCGTGCAGGAGCGGCGCGGGGACATCGCCAAGCGTGAAGGCGCCGCTCCAGAAGATGTTCCCACCGATGCGGTAACCGGTTCCGGCTCTGGTGTCGACTCTGGCATTAGCCCTGCGTACGCTGAACTACAGGCTCCGCGCGTCGCTCGAGAGCAGGGGATGAGCACCGAAGAAGTGCGAAGCCTCATCGAGGACAATACGGAGCATGCCAGCCTCGGGTTCCTGGGCGAAGACGCAGTCAACGTCACTACTCTCAACCGAGCACTGCCCATTCCACCGTCCTGCTCATAAGATGAGTGCTATATGAACGACAAGAAAGTTCCGGCGCGCACCAAGCGTGGCGCTTTGAAGATCTACCTCGGCGCGGCGCCTGGGTCTGGTAAGACCTGTGCAATGCTCAACGAGGCGCACGGCCTTGTGCTGGCCGGCCGCGATGTGGTCATTGGCATCGTGGAAGATCATGGGCGCGAATTCACTCGGGCGCTGTGTGATGGCCTTGAGACCATCCCGCGGCGCTACGCCGCCGGGCTATCCACCGGAGAACTCGATACTGCAGCCATCATCTCGCGCCAGCCGGAAACCGTTCTGGTCGATGAATTTGCCCATTCCAATCCGCGCGGTGAGGAACACGCTAAGCGCTGGGAGGACGTAGAGGAACTCCTAGCCGCAGGAATCGATGTGATTTCTACCCTGAACATCCAGCACCTTGAAAGCCTCAATGACGTAATAAACCAGATCACCGGTATTTCCCCGCAGGAGACGGTGCCAGACGAGGTGGTGCGTGCGGCGAATGAGATCGAGTTGGTGGATGTATCCCCGCAGCTCTTGCGCACCCGCTTGAGTGATGGCCAAATCTATAAAGAAGCGCGCATTGCCCCAGCGTTGAATAATTATTTTCGGGTGGGCAATCTGACTGCACTGCGGGAGCTTGCCCTGTTGTGGTTGGCGGACCAGGTTGATGAGGCTCTCGCGTCCTACCGTTCTGAGCAGGACATTACCGATACCTGGGAGGCGCGGGAGCGGGTGGTCGTGGCCATTCAGAACGTCGCGCATGCAGAACTGCTCATTCGCCGCGGGCGCCGCATCGCATCCAAATCCTCAGCCGAGCTACATGTAGTCCACGTAATTTTTGGGGACTCCTTTTCTTCCGGTGAATCTTCCGTTGCAGGTTCCGCTCAACAACTGGCCAAATTACAATCCTTGGCTCAGGACGTGGGTGCCCGTTTGCATCAGGTCACCGGTGACTCGGTGCCAGAAGCGCTGCTTAATTTTGCCCGCAGCGTCAACGCCACCCAGTTGGTCCTGGGGGTTTCACCACGGCGTCGCTTAGGCCTGCACTGGCGCGGCACCGTTGCTGAGGCCGTGTTGCGGGATTCAGGCAAGATTGATTGTCACATTGTTAATCTTCCGTCCGATAAACCCTCGCCTCTTTCACCACTGCTGCGACCATTGCATTCCCTCCCGCGCCGGGCGGTGTCTTGGGTAGGCGCAGCTGTCGCTTTCATCGCCTTGACCGCACTGTTGCAAGGCATCGACGGCTCGGCATTGGGAACAGGCACGTGTTCTGCTTTTTACTTTGCGCTGATCCTCCTCGTGAGCATGCTCGCTGGCCTGTGGCCGGCGGTAATTATTGCGTTTGCCTCGGGCTTGGCGGTCAATTGGTTCTTTACCGAGCCCCTGTACACGTTCGATATTGCTGAGCCAGCTAACGCTGTCATCCTCGTGGTCATGGTAGCCATTGCCCTGGCCGTGGGCTTACAAGTGCGGCGCACCAAAATAGAGCACCATAATGCGGCCATTGCCACGCGCGATGCTGAGCTCTTGACGGTCTTTTCCCGCGCAGCCCTCAACCGCCGTGCGGACGTATCTCCCATCGACGCAGTGCTTCGCAAGGTAGGAGAGACTTTCGGCTGCCATAAGGCCGTGCTTCTTGACGCCTCCGGGGACGTACTGTCTACCTGGCACGCTTCGGCGGCCTCGCCCCGGCAAAGTAGACACCTGCATATCCCCGCAAAGACTCATAAACGTGAGGTAGAAACGTTGGTCTCCAGCGAGGACACTACGGTCCAGATTGTGATGGAAGGCCCAGCGTTATCCGCCCGCGACCGTGCTTTGGTGGCGGTTGTGGCAGGTTACCTAGCCGGCATAGTGCGCCGCAACAAGCTTTCGGCTGAAGCCGCACGTGCCGATGCCATTGCTGCCGCTGATGAATTGCGTCGTGCACTGCTATCGAGCGTGAGCCACGATCTGCGCACGCCCCTAGCAACGGCCAAGCTGGCTGTGTCCTCTTTGCGGAATTCCGAAATCGAATTCAGTCCAAAGGATCAAGAAATACTGCTGGCGGAAACCGCGGCTAGCATTGATCAACTCACGCTGCTCGTGACCAACCTATTGGATCACTCGCGTTTGAGTGCAGGAGCGGTAACTGCACGCCGGGATACTGTGGAGTTATACGAGGTAGCCAATCGGGCTATTGCTTCCTGTGCCTTTGGGCATAGCAAGGACCAACTTGGTCGCATTCATATTGGTTCTGGACTCCGTGGCCGCACCTGTTGCGCGGATAGCGTTTTGCTCGAACGCGTGCTGGCGAACCTATTCGATAACGCTTTACGTTACGCGCCGAGCGGACCAGTCAACGTTGATGCGCAGGTTACAGATGAGCGCGTGGAGCTGAGTGTGAGCGATGAAGGGCCGGGAATTTCACCGGAAAAGCAGCGAGAGCTTTTCCAAGCCTTTCAGCGCTTGGGAGATACCAGCAATGACAACGGGGTAGGTTTAGGCCTCTCCGTCGTACGCGGATTTGTGGAGGCCATGGACGGTACTATCACCGTAGAGGCCACTCCAGGAGCGACCTTTATCCTGAGTTTCCCGCTGCGGGAGGAGAAAAGCCATGACTGATAAGAAGGCCACGATTGTCATTGTGGATGATGATCCGCGTTTGCTCACCACCTTGAGTATTAATTTTAAAGCGCGTGGGTATGAGGTGTATTCAGCCAGCACCGGGGCGGAGGGTCTGCAGGTGGTCTCCCAGCACCAGCCCGATGTGGTGATTTTGGATATGGGTCTGCCGGATATGGATGGGCGGGAGGTCCTCGATGGGATTCGAGGGTGGTCAGCAATTCCCGTTCTGATTCTTACGGCCCGGTCCGATCCCCTATTTAGTGCCTCGGCCCTAGATCGCGGTGCTGATGATTATGTGACCAAACCCTTTTCTATGGAAGAGCTCTTGGCCCGTGTGCGCGTGGCTTTGCGGCATGGCAGTCCCCAGCATCCATCTGCCCAGCGGGAAGCCACGATGGTGCGGGCGGGCGATGTGCTGATCGACGTCCCTCGACACTCCATCACCAAGGCAGGAAAGCCTCTTCACCTGACCCCCACTGAGTGGGGCGTGCTTACGACGCTGCTGCGTGCCCACGGCGGTTTGGTGCGCAAAGAAGATCTGCTCGCAGAGATTTGGGGCCCGGGCTTCGAAGGACAAAGCCACTACCTGCGCATCTATACCTCGCAATTGCGCCGCAAACTGGAAACCGATCCATCTAATCCCCAATATCTGCTTACTGAACCCGGGTTGGGATACCGCTTTGTTACCTCCCCAGAAGTACAGGTTTAGGCGTCCCTCGGCTTTCCTGCGCCTTGTTGCTGATAATGAAATGCGCGGACCGCTGCCGCACTGCGAAGTCCCCGCTACACTCGCGCTTATGACCGATCTGCAGCATGTCCACTCCGTTGATGAGGCGGTAAACCGCCTGATCGAGATTTACGAGAATTCCTGCGAGCTTGCGCGCAAGACTTTGGAATCAGGAAACCTTGATGACTATCGCTATGTGGTTTATCCCAAGGTCACGGTGGATATCCGCAAATGGCAGCCGATCGATCGTTCCGAGCCCTTCGGCTACGTTAACGAGGCCGGCAAGTACTCGGCGGTAATCTCCAAGCCGCACATTATTAGGGACTACCTGCACGAGCAGCTGACTCGCCTGGCGGGGAATTATCCGTGCGATATTTTCGTCGGTCAATCGGACCAGCGCATTCCACCGGAGTACATCAAGGACACAAGGAAAGCCCCGCAGGAGCGCGGGCCCATTCCGCGTCCGACGCTGGATGAGGTCAATGATGCGATCATTGATGGCGAATGGGAGGCCTTCCACGGTGCGGAAAAGCCCCTCTTCCATTTTGGTGCCCAGCGTTTTGATATCGCGTGTGCGCGCATTGAGCATTACACCGGCATCGAGGTCGATACGGTGCAGAAATACATTTTGTTTACTAACTACGCGATGCACACCACCGAGTTTGTGAAATTTGGTTTGCGCGAGCTGACCAGGGAAGACTCGCGCTATACCGCCTTGGTGCTGCCCAATGGGGAGACCATCCATCCCAACGATGCGGTGGACCTAGATGTGGATGGTCTGACCTTGACCTCTCGCTACCAAATGCCGCGCTTTGATCTGATCACTGCCGGTGGTGATGGCATCACGATGATCAATATCGGTGTAGGGCCCTCCAACGCCAAGACCATTACGGATTGCTTGGCGGTGCTGCGGCCAGAGGCCTGGATCATGATCGGCCACTGCGCTGGCATGGATGGGCGCATGCGCATCGGGGATTTGATTTTGGGCAATGCCTACCAGCGCAATGACCACATCTTGGACCAAAAGGTTGCGGCGACCTCTCCCATCCCGGCGATTCCGGAGGTACAGCGCATGCTTGAGTCTGCGGTGAAGGCGGTATATGGCGACGATAATTCGCTCATGCGAACTGGTACGGTGCTCTCCACCGATGATCGTAATTGGGAGTGGCGCACTAACCGGGATCTGTGGGAGTGGCTGCGTACCTCCACCGCGGTGGCCGTAGATATGGAATCGTGCACGCTCGCGGCCAATGGCTATCGCTACCGCGTTCCTTATGGAACTCTGCTTTCGGTCTCTGACCTGCCGCTGCACGCGGTGCCGAAGCTGCCGGCCCAGGCGCAGGCCTTCTACTCCAATTCGAAGGAAGCTCACGTAATGTGCGCGGTGCGCGCGATGGAGCATCTAGCCGAAAATCCGGAGCGCCTGCGCACGCGCAAGCTACGCCGGACTTTGGGCGAGGTTCCATTCCGGTAGGTGCCTTTTCTTTGGCAGGCAATGCTCGTTAAACTACAAAGAAATCCCATGACGCAAAAGGAGCCACACAATCGTGACTGAAAATTGGATCCACCCGGACCGGGAAAACCTCACCTGGGAGGTCTTCGGCGAGGCGAGCCGTAACCTGTCGGAACAGATTGTGGAATCTGGTTGGTTCCCTGACCTCATCGTGGGCGTCGCCCGCGGCGGCCTCATTCCAGCCGGTGCTATCGGTTATGCCATCGGTGTGAAGGCCATGGGCGCTATCAATGTGGAGTTCTACACCGATATCGGACAGACCTTGGAAGAGCCGATCATCTTGTCCCCGCAGTTGGATACGGACTCGCTAAAGGGCAAGAAGGTACTGGTAGTAGATGACGTCGCGGACTCCGGCAAGACCCTGGATCTGGTGGTTAATCTGCTTAAGGAAACCGCAGACGAGGTGCGCTCGGCCGTCATTTATACCAAGCCGAAGACCATCTTTGAACCGGACTTCTCGTGGAAGAAGACCGATCAGTGGATCAACTTCGCCTGGTCCGTGCTGCCTGTTATCACTGCAGATGGCTCCTTTAAGGAAGGCTCCTAAAGTCCACTAGGATGTGCAGGCGTGATTAAAGAACAGCCTGCCCCTACCGGCGTCATCGCCAGTTTTCGTTATGCATTTTCCTCGCCTGCCCGACTGCGCAAGGAAGTCTTTGGCGGACTGGCGGTGGCGCTTGCTTTGATCCCGGAGGTCTTAAGCTTTTCCATCCTTGCGGGCTTGGACCCGCGGGTGGGATTGTTCTCCTCCGTCGTGATGGCAATGTCCATCGCCTTTACCGGCGGCCGGCCGGCGATGATTTCCGCGGCGGCCGGCGCGGTGGCGCTCGTTGTCTCACCGCTCGCGCATGAACACGGGCATGACTACGTGGTCGCCGCGGTGCTCTTGGCGGGAATCATGCAGGTGGTCTTGGCCGCGTTGGGCGTCGCCAAGCTCATGCGCTTTATCCCGCGCTCGGTGATGACGGGGTTCGTCAATGCGTTGGGAATCATGATGTTTACTACGCAGCTGCCGCACCTTATCGATGTGCCGTGGATGGTCTATGTGCTGGTGGCCATGGGCCTAGCCATCATGCTGGGGCTACCGCGGCTGACCACGGTGATTCCCGCCCCGCTCGTTACCATTGTGGTGGTCAGCATTATTGCGGTCGCGGCCGGCTGGAAGGTCCCCGATGTGGCGGACCAAGGCGAGCTGCCTACCTCGCTGCCGGGGCTCTTCGTGCCGGATATTCCGTGGAACCTGGATACCTTGCAGCTGATAGCGCCCTATGCCTTCGGCATGGCGCTGGTGGGGCTGATGGAATCGCTGCTAACGGCCAAGCTGGTGGATGATATTACGGATACCCACTCCGATAAAACGCGCGAGTCCTTTGGTCAGGGCGTGGGCAATATCCTCGCCGCGGCCATTGGCGGTATGGGCGTGTGCGCCATGATTGGCCAGACCATGATCGGCGTGAAGGCATCCCAGGCGCGCACACGCTTGTCGACGTTCCTCGCGGGCTTCTTCCTCCTTATCCTCTGCCTGCTCCTCGGCGAGACTGTCGGCCGCATTCCGATGGCCGCCCTGGTGGCGGTGATGATCATCGTGGCCGCAACGACGGTGGATTGGCATTCGGTTCACCCGCACACGCTTAAGCTCATGCCGCTATCAGAAACGCTGGTGATGCTCGTGACCGTGGTAGGTACGCTGGCCACACATAACTTAGCGGTCGGAGTGGTGCTCGGCGTGGTGACAGCATCCATTGGCTTTGCCCGCCGCGTGGCGCACCTGGTGGAGGTACAACAAGTGGGCGATGCCGAGTATGCGGTGCGCGGCCAGCTTTTCTTCGCCTCTTCCAATGACTTGGTCTACGCCTTCGATTACACGCTGGATGCCCAGCGCGTGGTGGTAGACATGACCGAGGCTGAGGTATGGGATGCCTCCACCGTGGCGACGCTGGATGCGGTGCAGAAGAAGTATGCCGAGCGAGGCATCGAGGTAGAGTTCCGTGGCCTGGAAGGAGCGAGCGCGCAGCGCCTCAACCACCTTAGTGGCCGCTTAGGTGACTAATATCACATTTACGGATTAGGGTGCGGGGTCTCAAGCGGTAGGCGCCGAACTGGTCCCGGGCTCGCGTCCGCGTAAATGCAAAGGATCCGCGATGACCTCGCATTCTTAGGGGAACTTTGCCTGCGCGCGGTGGCTAGCTTTGTCTTGGCTAACTTAGGTTATCCAATCTAAAAAAGCATAATGACGTGCAAGTTTACTTAAGTAGACCTTGCTGGATCGCAAGGGAATATTCGGTAGTGTGGTGCTTAGCACTAATTAATTTTCCCGCACAGAAAGGTTTTTACAATGGACGAGAAACTACAAACCCTCCTGAATAACCAGGTCATTAGCGAGTACGGCGCTTCCATGGTCTACACCCAGCTGGCCTTTGAGATGGATAACCTCTCCTTCCCGGGTATGCGCGATTGGTTCATGGGCCAGGCTGCTGAAGAGCGCGAGCACGCCGAGAAGATTGCGGACCACCTGCTCTCCCGCGGTTATCGCGTAGAGCTCACTGACATCCCGGTTGGTTCCGTGAAGGCTGCTAACCCGCAGGATGCTTTCCAGGCTTCCCTCGAGCACGAGCAGAAGGTCTCCGAGGAAATCCGTACCATCGCTCGCGCGGCGCTGGACGCACAGGACCTGGAATCCCGCCAACTCGTTGACTGGTTCCTGAGCGAGCAGGTGGAAGAAGAAGCTACCGTTTCTGAGATTCTGGACCAGATCAAGCTAGTAGGAAATGACGGCTCTGGCCTGCTGCGCATCGATGAGCGCCTGGCTGGTCGTACCGAAGGCGGCGCTGCCTAAGCGCGCCTAGGTGAATAACAAACCCATCAAGATTTAAAGCAATCCTCCCACGACACTGCGGAATGGTGGGAGGATTGTTTCTATGTCAACGCAACGCAAGGCTTTGTGCGCCATAACCCTGTTCGTTCTGGCGCTCTTTCTCATCGTGGGAGCGGCAATCATGTCCACGCACGTGGCCTTGGGGGTATTTCTGACCACCGCGGCGCTCATGCTCGGCCCATTCGCCGGGCTCGCGCTGCTGGTTTACGGTGCCGCGGGCAAGCGCGGCTTGGTTACGCGCTCGCTGTACAGCCTCGGTGGCATGCTGCTCATCGGCGCGATCGGCGGCATTTTCGCCTTGTCTATAGAACAAGCCTCCGCGATGCTGCCCATCTTTGTCACTGGTGCGGGCGTGGGAATCGTGGCCGTGCTGACCCAGGCGCCGAAACGCGCATAAACTGGCTTTCGTTATGCCCAAACTCCTCTTTGATATGTATGGCGTGCTCATGCGCCCGGCCACCCCAGAAAGTCATGCGGACTTGGAGCGCCTTGTGGCGCCGCCCGATCCAGCGGCGATGTGGGAGGCCTACGGGTTTTATCGCCCGGACTATGATGCCGGCATCTTTAGTGATAGCCACTTTTGGAATGAGGTAGCGGCCCGCGCAGGGTTGGGGGAGATACCCGTCGCGGAGGCGGTAGCGTGTGAAAACCGCGGTTTGCTGGAGGCCGACCAGGAGATGGTCGCTTTGGTCAAGGGGCTTATCGGGGAAGGGTATAGTGTAGGCATTTTGTCCAATATTCCCACCACGCTGGCGGGGCAGGTGCGTGAGAAGCATACGTGGCTGGAGGACTGCGCGGCGGTGGCCTTCAGCTGCGATATTGGGCTGTCAAAGCCGCACCCAGAGGCCTATCGTGTAGCCGTGGATGCGCTGTCCGCGCAGCCGAAAGATACGCACTTTTTTGATGACCGCATCGATTACGTGGAGGGTGCTAGTTACTGCGGGCTCAATGCCCACCTCTTTCGCGGCATCGACTCGGTACGCGAGGTGCTAAGCACACTGGAGTGAGCGGCCCAGCTCCAGCGGTTGGCGCAGGAGCTGGTCGGTGGCCACGGTGCGGGCTACTGCGCGGACAATCTCCTTATGGCTGGGGATCATTCGCAGCTGCAACTCATCGCCTGCGGAGGCGCGGACGGTGGCGGCGAATTGCTTGGGGGCCTTCGGGTCGTCGGTAAACGCGCCGCCGGCGATGACCACGGTGGCCGGGGAGTGAGCCTTGACCAGTTCCGTAGCGATGGCGCCCAATTGGCGGGCGCGCTCGTCCAAAATGGCGCGGATGGTGGGGTGGGAGTCGGCTACCTGGGCGGCGTCGGCAAGCGTGGCTGCCTCCACGCCCTCGTGACGCACCTTCTCTAGGACGTGCTGGGTGGCCAGCAGGCGCTCGGAGGCGCCGCGGCCAAGGAGCTCAGAGTGCGTTTGCGGCACGGGAATAATGGGGCTGACCTCGTCTTCTACGGAGAGCGCCGAGCCGATGGAATCATCCGCGAAGAGCACCAGAACGCGCTCGCTGGTACCAATCTCGGCCGCCTGGGTTTCGGAGCCGAGGATGGCCGGGATGGCGGAGGAGACCACCACGGGTACGCCGAACTGGAAGCGCAGGCGCTCGGCAATGTCCACGCCGTGCCAATTGAGGTTTTCCGCGGTGACCAGGCCGTTATCATCCACGGTGCCGGAGGTGGTCACGCCGAGGGAGACCAAGCGGTGGTTCAGGTTGGTCATCATGCGGTTGATGCCGGCCATGATGTGCTCGAGGAAGTCATCCTCGCTGAGGTTAGCCACCGGGGTGGTCAATTCCTCTTCGCTCAACGTGCGGCCCTTGATGTCATAAAGGCCGATGTAGGTCTGTTTGGTGCCCACGGAAATGCCGCCGAGCGCCCAGTCATTATCGGCCGCCTCAAGCGGCACCGTTGGCCGGCCGCGCCCGCGGGACTGGGTGAGGTCGGTGCGTTCCTGGATGAGGCCCGCGTTGAGTAGGGAAGTAGTGGCGCGCGTGATGGTGGGCTGGGAAAGCCCGGTGGCTTCCACCAGCTCGCTCCGGGTGATGATCGGGTTCAGGCGCACCAAATGAAGGCACTTTGCGGCCGGTGTGCGGGGGCGCGTGAACACTGGGCCAGGTTTGATCATAAAAAGAAGTATAAATATTCCAGACTGCTTTGTCTAATCTCTTAAATGCACCATGTACCGAATGGTCTAAAGGTGGTGGTGGGCGCGCAGATATCTATGCTGGAGAGCATGCAGTCAGTAGCGGTTTATTGTGGTTCAGCAACAGGAAACTCGCCGGCCTATACGCAGGCGGCACAGGAATTGGGCACGGAGCTGGCCCGACGCGGCCTGACCCTGGTCTACGGCGGCGGCAATATCGGCCTGATGCGCGAGGTGGCAGAGGCCTGCCTGGCCGCCGGCGGTACCGTCACCGGCGTGATGCCGCAGTCACTGGTGGACCTGGAGATTTCCCACCCCGGTCTGACCACCCTCGAGGTGGTCGGCTCCATGGCCGAGCGCAAGACCCGCATGGAGCAGCTTGCTGATGCCTATATTTGCCTTCCCGGTGGCGTCGGCACCCTCGAAGAGCTCACCGAGGTGCTCACCCTGCAGCAGCTGGGCCACATCCGCGGCCCGGTAGGCCTTGTTAATACGGAGGACTTTTGGCGCCCGTTCCACGCCATGTACGCCGCCATGGCCGAGTCCGGCTTCATCTTGCCGCGTTTTGTTGACGCCTTGGTGATGGAGGAGAAACCGCAGGATATCTTAGATAAATTCAGCGGCTGGAGCTACCCCGGAACCAAGTGGGACAACGATTAGTTAACAAGTTCGCAACTTCAGCCCGCCCGGGTGGCCTATAGGCGATACTTAGGGATAGACTTCCTCGTTATGAGTTCTGAGCAGACCGCTAAGCGCCAGCCCTCTCTACTGGACGCTTCGTGCGATAACTTCGTTCACGACCTAGCCGAGCTTTCCCCCACCGATGCCACCGCGTGGGGCATTGACGGCTACGAGGGCGAATTGCAGGATTTCTCCCCCGAGTACTTCACCGCCATCGCAGACCGCACCCGCGAAATGGTGGCAGACTTGGATGCCTTGGATGACACCACCGATGAGTCCGATGATGAGGATGACTTTGATGACGTGGACTATGTCACCGCGGCCGTCCTGCGCGATCGCCTCTGCCTTGAACTAGATCTGCACCACCACAGCGAGGACGTGCGCTGCCTGAATAACATCGCCTCCCCGGTGCAGACCATCCGCGATACCCTGCTGCTCATGCCGCAGGACACGGATGAGGACCGCGATGCCATTCGCTCCCGCCTATCCCAGGTGAAGACCTCCCTGGCCGGATACCGCAGCTCCTTGGAGGAAGCAGCCTCCCACGGCATGGTGGCACCGCACCGCCAGATCTCTGAGGTTATTGTGCAGTGCGAGCGGCTTGCCGACGCCGACTCGATGCTCGAGTCCCTCGGCCTCGACGCCGACTCCGCCGAGGTGCAGCAGGCCAAGGAGGCCTTTGGCGAGTTCTCCGATTGGCTCTCCAATGATCTGCAGCCCCAGGCGCCCACCAAGGACGCCGTGGGTCGCGAGCGCTACGAGCGCTTTTCCAAGCTCTTTGTGGGCGATGCCGTCAACCTCGACGAGGCCTATGAATGGGGCCTCGACCAGGTGCGCAGCCTGCGCGCGGAGCAGGAAAAGATCGCCCACGAGCTCTACGGCTCCGAGTGTTCGGTGCGCTCGGCGATGCGCAAGCTCAACCACGAGGACCGCTATACCCTGCGCGGCACCGATGCGCTGGTGGAGTGGATGCAGTCCACCGCCGATGGCGTCATCGCTGAGCTCAACGGCAAGGAATTCGATATTCCGGAGGAAGTAGAAGAGATCGAGTGCTGCATCGATCCGGCCGGCACTGGCGGCATTTTCTATACCCCGCCGAGTGATGACTTCTCCCGCCCGGGCCGCATGTGGTGGTCCGTGCCAGAGGGCCAGGACACCTTCCACACCTGGCAGGAGCTGACCACCGTCCACCACGAGGGTGTTCCGGGCCACCACCTGCAGCTCGGCTCCGCACTGGTGCAAGAAGACCTCAACCTGTGGCGCCGCGCGGTGACGTGGAACTCCGGCCACGGCGAGGGCTGGGCGCTCTACGCCGAGCAGCTCATGGCCGAGCTGGGCTACATGGATGATCCGGGCTTCCGCATGGGCATGTTGGATGCGCAACGCCTGCGCGCCGCCCGCGTGGTCGTGGACATCGGATTGCACCTGGGCAAGCAGCTGCCGGATTGCTCTACCTCCGGCGTTTGGGACAAGGCGCACGTAAAGACCTTCATGCGCGAAAACACCGCCATGGATGATGCCAACCTCAACTTCGAGGTCAACCGCTACCTCGGTTGGCCGGGCCAGGCGCCGTCCTATGCGCTGGGTCAGCGCCTGTGGCAGGAAACTCGCGCCGAGGCCGAGAAGCAGGGCATGAGCGCGCGCGAGTTCCACTCGGAGGCCCTCGCCTTGGGCTCCGTGCCGATGTCCGTCCTGCGCGAGGCCGTGCTGGGCAACTAACGCCGCAGCAGGCGCTTCGCCAGCCGCAGCAGCTGCGGCAGGTAGCCTGCGATGACGAGCACCGCAATGAGCCGGGTGAGCTGTACCGCGATGACCGCTGGTCCGGCTCCGCCCTCGGCGGAGAGCGCAAGCACCGTCTCGAGCGCGCCGGGGCTCGTGGCCAGGTAGGCCTCGAAGTAGGAGATGTGCAACCACTTGGTCAGCGGCCAAGCGGTGGCCGCGCAGATGCCGATGATGACTACGATGAAAAGAACCGTGGCGGGCAATTGCTTGGCAAAGGCCTTGAGTGCGGGCAGCGATAGCCCGCCGCCGCAGACCCAGCCGATGGATAAGAATGCCATCACCTTAAAGACATAGAGCGGCTCAAGCGTGTGGCCCTCCGGCAGCACGAAGGAGACCAGCACCGTCAGCAGAAGGGGGCCGAGCACGGCCGTGGCGGGCAGGTGCAGCAGCTTTCCCAATTTCTCGCCCAGCAAGGCGATGGCAAGAACGAGCGCGATGATCCACCACGTGGTTTCTCCCTCCACCGTGAGGTCCGCGCCTTTACCGGCCGGGGTATCAAGCAGCGCGACGACGGCCGGTAGCGATACGGAGACCACCAATAAGCGCAGGTACTGGGTGAGGGCGACGTAGCGGTAGTCGGCACCGAGTTCGTCGGCAAGCGCGGGCATCAGCGAGGCACCACCCGGCAGCATGGATAAAATGCCGGTTTCGGAGGACACATCGCGCGGCTGCGCGCGGTGCAACAGCAAGCCGCCGACGATGCCAACCATGATGGTGACAAAGGACATCGTCACCGCCGCGGGCAGGAAACCGACCAGCTGGCCCAGCGGCACCACGGTGAGGGGCAGCGCTGCCATCATGCCGATAAAACCGCGGGACATATTATAAAAAGTCCGGTTGACCTGGAGATCTTCGCCAGTAATGAGAGCCATGGCGCCCGAGGCGATAATGGCCGCCAGAATCCACGCGGCGGGCACATGCCACAAGTTAAATAGCCAGCCCAAAAGGACAGAGATTGGGACGACGATAGCCCACCGCGCCACGGTGTGGGCATTAAGTCCACTGCTTTCCTGCTGTGCGGCCATGCGCGCCCTCCTCAAATTACCTCTGCGACTTGAGTCTAGCGCCCCTTCCTTTCATTACCGCGGGCAGCGGATAGGGGCGAGTTATCACAATACATGATTAAAGATTTATGATCGGGGCATGGAAATCGATGTGGCGCAGTGGGTGATTCTCTTCCTCGGTACCGCGACTGCGGGGTGGATCGATGCGGTCATCGGCGGTGGAGGATTGATCCTCATCCCGCTGCTGCTCGCAGTCCTTCCCAGCCTCGCGCCTGCGGCGGCGTTGGGAACGAGCAAGCTGGCCTCGGTAACTGGCACCGGCTCGGCAGCCGTGACCCTTGCGCGCAAGGTGAAGTTAGATAAGGCGGAAATGGCGCGCTTTATCCTCATCGCGCTGGTGTGCTCTGGGCTGGGAGCCAGCGTGGCCTCGAGCCTAGATAAAGACGTCATGCGCCCCATCATCATTGTCCTCATGGTGGCCGTGGGCATCTTCGTGGCCTTCAAGCCAGACTTTGGCAGCAGCGACGCGGCCGGCATCCGCGGCGGTTGGCGCACCGTCGTGGTCCTCGTGCTTTCCGGCATTATTTCCTTCTACGACGGCATTTTTGGTCCGGGCACCGGCATGTTTTTGATCATGGCCTTTACCTCCATCTTTGCCCAGAGCTTCCTGACCTCTGCAGCCATGGCCAAGGTGGTCAATACCGCCACCAATCTAGGTGCGCTCATTGTTTTCATTATCGGTGGACACGTGTGGTGGACGCTCGGCATCGTGCTCGCGGTGGCGAATATCGCCGGCGCGCAGCTGGGCGCGCGCACCGTGTTGGGCGGCGGCGCCAAGTTGATTCGCTACGCGCTGCTCATCCTGGTCGTGGTTATGAGCTGCTACCTCGGCTGGCAGCAGTGGGGTTAGCTACATCCGGTTCTTGGTGCGCGCGGTAGCCACCGCATTCCACGGGTCTTCCGGCCATGGGTGCTTGGGGTAGCGGCCGCGCATATCGGCGCGCACGCCGGCATAAGGGCCGGACCAGAAGCTGGCGAGATCATCGGTCACCGCGAGCGGGCGGCCGGCGGGGGAGAGCAGGTGGAATTGCACACGGTGGCCGCAGTATTCGGGGGATTCGGCCAAGCCGAAGCATTCCTGCAGCTTGATGTGGACCATGGGGCGATCGCCGGACCAGTCGATGGCGGCATCGCGGCCGGAGGGAACCGGGAGGCGCTCGGGGGCGAGCTCGTCCAGGTGGGTGGCTTCCGGCCAGGGCAGGAGGCGTTGCAGCGCGGGATACATGTCGAGCTTGGCGGCGGGAGTTCCCTCCGCAATACTGTGCAGTTCGGGGCCGAGCCACTCGGCGGGATCCGCGGAATCGACATCGGGCCAAGGCGCGCCATAGTGAGCGTGTAGGTGGCGCAGGCGGTCTTTGAGGCTCTGGGCTTTCTTGCTGAAGGTGAAAAGTCCCAAGCCTTCCTTACGGATGCCGGCGGCAAGCGCCTCCTCGGCCGCGGGGCCGGTGACCTTGACTGGGGTTTCTGAGAGCGTGATGGCGCCCGCAGCCTTGACCTTGATGCCGCGCACGCGGCCATCGCGCAGGAAGGCGCGGGTCTCCTCGGTGACGCCGATGGTCTCGAGGGCTGCGGTTTCCTCGATGCGGGCGGCCGAGCGGATGATGGCATTGCCCGCGTTGGACAGGGATACCTCCGCGATGGCGAGCCACGGGGCGCCGGCCAGGCCCGAGTTATCCAGCAGCCGTGCGCGGGTGCCGCTGGCCAGCAGGTAATCCTCGCCCACGCGCTTGGCCACCTGCTCGGGAAAGGCAGTGGCGACGACCTCTCCGGGATCGGCGGGGCCGAGATCGTCGACGAGGCGGGCGAGCCGCTTGACCTCCCTGTGGGGTGGGCGGTGACGGGTGAGGTTGGGGGTTAAGGGGGCGTCGGCAAGCGAGGCAATAATGGGCGCGGCCTGACTGCCGTGCCGGAGCAAGGAGGCGCCGAGGCGCGGATCGGTGGGCAGGAGGGCGAGCTCCTGCGTGGCACCAATGCGCTCAAGGGTGGCGTGCGCGGCCGCAAGGGCCGGGGCCGGCGGGGGATCGAGTAATGGGAAATCCGGGCCCGCGCCCCAGCAGTCCAGAAATAGCGCGGCCTGGGTCAGATCCGCGGACAAGATCTCCGGGGTGGTATGCGGAGAAAAGTGCTGGTAATCATCCTGCGAGTAGCAGCGAATGACGGTGCCAGGTGCCTCACGGCCGGCACGACCAGCGCGCTGATCGGCGCTCGACTTCGAGGTAGACACCGTCACCAACCCGGACATGCCACGCTGCGCATCGCGCCGGGGAACGCGGGAGAGCCCGGCATCCACCACTACGCGCACGCCCGGCACGGTAAGCGAGGACTCCGCGATGGAGGTAGCCACGACGATGCGCTGCTCATCGGTATACAGCGCGGCGTCTTGCTCCGCGGTGGTTTGCTTGCCGTGCAGCGGGAAAACATTATGGCCGTCCAGCGCCTCGCACACGAGGTTGACCTCGCGCACGCCGGGCACAAAGACCAGCGTTGATTCGTGCTGGCGGGCTGCTTGCTTGGCGACGTCCCCGTAAAACTCCCTCGCCCCCGCCGCCCTGCCCGGCATGGGGGCGTAGTGGATATCGAGCGGGTGGGTGACTGCCTCGGTGACGTGGACGGGGGCGTCCATGAGCTGGGAAAAGCGTTGTGCATCCACGGTGGCGGACATGGCGATGACGCGGAAGTCCTCGCGTAGCTCGGCTAGTTCCAGGCACATGCCCAGCACCAGATCCGTATCGAGCTGGCGCTCGTGGACCTCATCGATGGCAACGGCGGCTACGCCCTCGAGTTCTGGCTCCTTGAGCAGGCGGCGCAGCAGCACACCCGGCGTGACGAACTCGACCTCACTGCCCTTGCGGGACTCACCGCGGATGGCAAGGCCCACCTTGTCCGGGGTGCCGCTGAGAGTACTCAGGCGCTGCGCGGCCGCACGCACAGCCACACGGCGCGGGGCGGTGACGATGACCTTGCCGCGACCTGCCGCATGATTGGCCAGCGCCGGTGGCACGAGCGTGGTTTTACCCGTACCGGGCGGGGCCTGAATGACAACGTTTCCGGAGCTCGGCAGCGAATCGATGGTCTCGGCTACGGGCAGGCCCGCGCCGATTCTGGCGAGATCAAACATTTAGTTGGCGGCTCCAAAACCCTCGACGGGGCCGTTGAGATCCTGGCGCTCCCAGGCCTCCTCATTGTCTTCCAGCTTGCGCACCACGCGGCCGGGTGATCCCAGGACCAGCGAATTATCCGGGATATCGGTGGTAATAAGCGTGCCCGCGCCTACGACGCAGTTCTTCCCAATGGTAATCCCCGGCAGCACGGTGACATTGGCGCCGAACCAGGTGTTCTCACCGACGGTGATGGGCTTGGCAATTTCCCACCCACCGGCGCGCATCTCATGATCATTGACCGGATGCCCCACCGTAATCAGGGAGCAATTCGGGCCTATCATGACGCCATCGCCGAGCGTCACCTTGGCCTGCGCCAAGATGGTGGCACCGAAATTAATAAAGACGCGTTCACCGCACACCAAATTGCAGCCGTATTCTAGGTTCAGCGGAACGTGCAGGCCCGGCACCGCAGATTCTTCCGGCAGTATCTCGCGCAGGATGCCTTCGGCACGCTTCTGGTCCGTATTGTGCAGCTCATTGAGCTGCTTAACCAAGCGAAAAGTGCGCTGGTGCTCTTCCTTCGCCTCCGGCATGCTCGGCAAGAACCACTCCCCACCGGTCATCCGCTCCCATGAGCCGTAGCGTTCCAAGTCCTGCCGCCTTTGTGCATCCATGGGTGTCATTGTAGAGGGCGAGTGGTGCTTAGTAGGCACCTGCAAAATTCACTTAGGTTCCCGGTAAATCACAAACCCCACGGGCCGCTTTTGCTGGTTCGATAAAAATCGTAGCCAACATTGGCAAAGCGGTTGCTAATTCTCAGAGTTAAGGTTGAGTGCTAGTAGAAGGCGCAAACACAACGAGTGAGCATATGGAAACAGATTCAAGAAAAATCATCGATAATATTTTGAGCGATATGGCGGAACTCAATGACTGGATCTGTATTGCTGATGCAACTGGGGCGAATGGGAAAGACTCGTTTGATGCTACGTATGACGATGTCGTTACCATCCTTAGCGCAGTCAAAAACTCCTCAGCAGTGACGCTTGGAAAGGTCGGCGCAGGATTTCATGACCTTCCGGATAGTTGGTCTCCTCGGGAAGTAGCGAGTGAAGTGTTTTCCTCCCCGAATCCTACCGCTGAGATGATGGATTTCTGGATAAGGGAATTAGAAGACCCCCAGCGTTAGCCCCCGCAATCTTCACACCGCAATTACGACGCTATGGATTAGGCGAATTCTGCACGTGGGGAGGAGGGCGATTTCACCTTTTGTTCTGGATGGATTATCGCAGTTTGAACTCTACGACGTCTACTTCGTCATCGTCACCTAATCCGGGATAGTGAGTATCTAGCGCTTCCTGAAGCTCGGTGAGAGAGCCAAAACCGTCATTTCTAGCTTGCTTTTCCGACAATTCACTTCGCTGGGTAGAGACAACGGACGTAACCTGTGCCGGGATAGTGACGACCTCTCCGGATTCTTTCTCGAAGACAATTTGGGCACTTCCTTCATGGAAAGGATCGTCTACCCGGATGGTTTGTTGCTTTTCTCCGCTACGAATTGATTCCTCGTAGCCTTCCCACATGTAGATGCGCTGCTCTTGTTCCATTTCTCGCCAGTTGAATGCGAATGGCAAGAGTTCTTCTACGGTAGGTGCTTCAAGTCCATTGCTTCCGCGCACGATGCACCGAATGGACGGATCAACATCAAAAAGCACCTGGCGGCATTTACCGCAGGGAGGAATAACTTGACCAGTAGGTCCGTATACGGCGACTACTGCTTGGATTGGGTCCTCTGGATAACTAGCAGCATGGTTGGCTAAAGCCGAGATCTCCCCGCAAGGACCACCGAGGAAGTGGTGCGCGTTCAAACCGAGTACGTGTTTTCCTGATTTGGTAAGGAGCGCTGCGGCTACAGTGTGGTCTTCTCCGTCTTGAAAACGCTGTGCATGGGTGGTTGCTTTGGCCAGTAAATCTCGAAGTTCGTTGGTAATCACTCTTTAAGGGTAATAATTGCCAACGCGCTTCATCTAGGTGACGACGGAGATCAGGAACATTGGGGGTTTCCACCATGCTTGGGTATAGCCGAGCAGAGATTGGCAACTGCAGTGTTTTAACTGCATATTCATGGTTCAATCAAGCAATAAGAGCTAGTCTAAAGCCGGGATTCGGCCGCTCTTTAGTACGTATGTGGAGTGGCCATGCCATACTGCGATGAAGTGCCCCGAGTTTTGTTCCTAGGCATTTGCCTTGATTTCTATTATTTCCTGTGGCGGTTTCTGCTTCCAAAAATCGGTTTCCACTTCGACTGGGGTTCGGTATCCCAAGCTTTGGTGAAGCCTCATCTCGTTCCACCATGACACCCACTCGAACGTCGCGATTTCTACCTCGACAACATCCTCCCACCTGCGAGTATGGATCAGCTCGTTCTTGTAGGAGCCGTTAACGTTTTCAGCCAGAGCATTGTCATAAGAATCCCCGACAGTTCCGGTGGAAGCGGCAATCCCGTGCTGGGCAAGGCGCTCGTTGTAGACCACGCTGACGTACTGCGAGCCGTGATCCGAATGGTGAATGAGACTTGTTGTTTCCTCAGCACACACGATCGCCTGATTAAGAGCTTGCAGCGGCAACGCTTCGGTGCGCATGGAGTCTGATAACGCCCACCCAACGATCCGTCGGGAGTAAACGTCGGTGACAAACGCGGCATACACAAAGCCTTTCTTCGTGCGCACATACGTAATGTCAGCCACCCACAGTTTGTTCGGTCCGGGGGCTTTGAATTCACGCTCGACCAAGTCTGGGCGCAGATCAGGCACGTTAGGCTTACGGGTTGTGAGAGGTGATCTGCCTTTGCCTTT
>NZ_JASPIX010000011.1:0-68500 GCF_030229735.1 Corynebacterium sp. MSK074 | reverse complement strand
AGCTAAGCCTGCACACGCTGATGGTACTGCAACCGGGAGGTTGTGGGAGAGTAAGTCACCGCCGACACCAAACAACACAACAACTCAATATTCAAAGGGAAGAGGACGGACAACCACCGTCCTCTTCCCATTTTTCACGTTTTACGGAAGCCGTCGTTGCTGGACGGAACTCCTGGCGAGCTGCATGCCGCCGTTTCTCCTCGTCGCTGAAGTTTATAGGCATGAGACGCCCCAAGAGAACACTTCAGGACTCGCAACTTGTTGTGTCCCCGCACCCAGCTGTGCTTATTCCTGGGGATCTAAGGATAAGGAATGCCTCGGTGACTTCCACTTATCCAATCGTATAAAGCGTCTGTCTTGGTTCTATTTTTCGCCACGTGACAGTTTCACGGGCTACACAATAAATAATATGACGGCTACGTGTGATCGATTAAGCGGTGCGTGTAGAGGGGAAGGGCGGACTCAAACTCCCGGTATTTCCCGCTGAGCGGGTCAGTGAATTCGATGTGCGTTGCTGTGAGGTGCATTGGGATCCGCATATCCTCCGCGTCTTCAGGGAAGATTTCTGGATAGACAGGATCACCCAAGATTGGTATACCAGCCTGCCACATGTGGAGACGCAATTGATGGGTCTTGCCCGTGGTGGGTTTGAGTGTGTATTTGCCTAATTGCGGCAGGACACCGTGGATTTTTTCATACGGCGCGTTATCTATTAGTTCTACTGCAGCCAGAGTAGTAAACGCGTTGGGGCTGCCATCGCCTACGCGGCCCTGGATTTCGCCGGGGGTCTTAGTGAGGTGGGAGGCCCACTGTAGGGGCGTCGGAAAGCGGCGGTATTCGGCGATCGCCTGATAGGTTTTTTGTACCTTCTTTTCCGCGAAGAGGGTTTGGTAGGCGCCCCGAACATCGCGATGCTTGGTGAATAACAAAATTCCCGAGGTAAGTCTGTCGAGGCGGTGCGCCGGTGCGAGCTCGTCGTTACCTGTCATTCGCCGCAGTTGGACTGTAGCGGTCTGTACGATGTGGCGTGCGCGAGGCATGGTTGCCATAAACGGCGGCTTATCGGCGACGAGGATATGTTCATCCTCGAAGAGAATGGGGACGTCGTAAGGCACCGGTGTTTCGGGTGCCGGCATCCGATAGAAGAAGACGTCCTCGTCCTGGCTCAATATCGAGTCCGGTCGGAGCTTGGTTTGATTGCGTAGAACTACCTCGCCAGAGTCGAAACGCGCTTGGAGCGCCGAGGCGTCGTCGTCGGGATGTCGGTGGCGTTGTGCCGAAATGACTGCACTTAGAAAATCCCAGGCTGTTATGCCTGCCTCGGGAGTGCGCACGCGGGTTGGATTCAGGCCGTCTTTAATTGGCAAAGGCGTGAAACCTTTTTGGCGATGTATTAATGTTTTGTTCATGGATTTTAACTCTCTCATTGAACCGGTTGTTGCCTTTTTCTCTGAAGGTATTGGCGCCGTAATCCGCACCGTCCTGGAGTTTGTGTACACCGTTATGTTCCCGTCGAATTCCGAGGCTGCAACCGTCAACCCTCAAGCCTAATCCGTACTACAATTAAGGTATAACCACCGAAAGGACACATCATGGCTAAGGAAGACATTGTAGTCGTTGCCGTTGACGGTTCGGATGCATCCAAGAATGCAGTACGTTGGGCCGCAAATACGGCTATGAAGCGCGAGATTCCGCTGCGAATCGCATCCAGCTACACCATGCCACAGTTCCTGTACGCGGAGGGCATGGTTCCGCCTAAGGAGCTTTTTGACGACTTGCAGGCCGAGACCCTCGAGAAGATCGAGGAAGCCCGCGCCATCGCTCATGAGGTAGCCCCAGAGCTGAAGATTGGTCACACCGTGGCCGAGGGCTCCCCGATCGACATGCTGCTAGAAATGTCGCACGATGTCACCATGATTGTTATGGGCTCTCGCGGCATGGGTGGCCTATCCGGCATGGTGATGGGTTCCGTCTCCGCTTCGGTAGTATCCCACGCCTCTTGCCCGGTGGTCGTCGTTCGCGAGGATAATCATGTTACGGACTCCACCAAGTACGGCCCGGTCGTTGTTGGCGTGGATGGTTCCGAGGTTTCGCAGAAGGCTACGGCTTATGCCTTCCGCGAGGCACAGGCCCGCGGTGCTGCTTTGATTGCCGTGCATACTTGGATGGATATGCAGGTGCAGGCTTCCTTGGCGGGTCTGTCGGCCGCTCAGTCCGAGTGGGCTGATATTGAAAAGGAGCAGAGCGAGCTTCTGACCGAGAATCTGAAGGAGCCACGCGAGGAGTATCCGGAGGTTGAGGTAAAGAAGCTCATCACCCGCGATCGTCCAGTAAGCGCTTTGACTGAGGCTGCAGAAGGCGCGCAGCTTTTGGTTGTTGGTTCGCACGGTCGTGGCGGCTTTAAAGGTATGCTCCTGGGCTCGACCTCTCGCGCACTGTTGCAGTCCGCACCGTGCCCGATGATGGTTGTCCGTCCGGATGAGGAAAGCTAAAAACTGCTGTTCATAGAGCGCTTCGCCCACAAGGGCGGGGCGCTCTTGTTGTTGTGGAGCCGCCTTAGGTAGTGTGCGCTCGTGTACGCTAAGGTATGACCGCTAATTTAGGAGGATTGCATGAATTTGGGTTTGGGGCTCTTTAGCTCGATTATCATCGGTATCATTGCCGGCTGGCTGGCAGAAAAGATTATGAAGCGCGACCACGGCCTGCTGACCAACCTTTTTGTCGGTGTGCTGGGTGGCATTATCGGCGGAATGATTATCCACTTCCTGAATATTGAGGAAGGTGGATGGATCTTCTCCTTGATTGCCGCTACGGGTGGTGCTTGTATCCTGTTGTGGATCGTGGGGCTCATCAAGAAGTAGCCCGAATTTAATTCGCGTACAAACCGGTTTGTCTATAAAGTATAGATGAACCGGCTTTGTCGTTTTAGAGAGGAACCCATGGCAGAGAAGAAGTCGCGCCGTAATCGGCCCAGCCCGCGCAGCCGGCTGCTGGAATCGGCGACCAAGCTTTTTACCACCGAAGGCATTCGTGTCATCGGAATTGACCGCATCCTGCGCGAGGCGGATGTGGCTAAAGCTTCTTTGTACTCCTTATTTGGTTCCAAAGACGCGCTCGTTATCGCTTATGTAGAATCTTTGGATGAGAAGTTCCGCCAAGATTGGGAACAGCGTACCGCGGAGATGACGGATCCGGATCAAAAGATCCTGGCCTTTTTTGATAAGGCGATCGAGGAAGAACCCCAGCAGGAATTCCGCGGCTCTCATTTCTTGAATGCGGCCGGAGAGTATCCGCGCCCAGAAACCGAGGCGGAACACGGTATCGTGGCTGCCTGCGTTGAACACCGTAATTGGGTGCACTCCACCCTGACGGCCTTGCTAACAGAGCGCAATGGTTACCCATCGTCCTCGCAGGCGAGCCAGCTGCTGATTTTCTTGGATGGCGGCCGTGCGGGTGCTCGGCTCACCAAGGAGATTGGGCCGCTGCAGACGGCCCGCGACCTAGCTACTCAGATGCTTTCTGCTCCCCCTGCTGATTATTCGATTTAAGGTACTTTCGGGCCTCCATACGTAGCTGGCTGACCCGCTTCTTCTCCTCCTTGGAGAGGGCGGGTTCTTTTTCGCGCTTGCGCCAGCGACGAATGCTTTCGCGGCGCATAGCGTGGACATCCTCAGTAAGCGGGTAGTCGCGGTGCAAAATGATCTCAAAGATAGCGGTTTGGATCAGCATGAAGAGATATGCGCATCCCCAGTACAGAATGATGGCTACTGGGATAGGTCCAGTTTGGGCCAGGTGCCACAGGAAGAAAGGGATTACCAGCAGCAAAAAGCCCATGAGAATAAAGACGCGGCGGTTGACCTTCTGATCAAATTGAGTGGTGCGGAAACTGCGCACGAGGGAAATGACGGAATTAGCCATGGTAAAGGCGATGGCGGCAATGAGGATGGGATTGATGAGGTCGCCGTGCTCGCGGGCGAAATCCGTCAGCGGAGCGCCGTAGAAGGTGGTTTCGCGGAAGGCCGAGACGTCGGAGGCATTCAGCATGCCCACGGTGGTGGAGCCGCGCTCAATATTGGACATGCGCAGGAGCACTTGATAAAGGCCGATGAAGGCCGGAATCATGATGAGCGGGGGAACACAACCTGCTGCGGGGTTGTAGTTATAGCTCTTCATGAGGTTCTTTTCCTCTTGCATGAGCTCCGCCATCTCTTCGGTGGTGGTGGCGTTATTCATCTGCTTTTTGATGCGGTTATTCTCCGGGCGGATGAGTGCGCCGATGCGGGCGGAGCGTACGGATATCCAGTTCAAGGGAACAACGACGCCGCGCACGGTGATAACCAGCAGGATGATGGAAATCAGCCAGGCCGTAGATTCACCGACGAAGCTGCTGATGAGCCAGTGCCAGAATTTCATGATTCCGGAAACTGGGTACATGAAGACTTCGTACATGCTCAACCTTTCATGGGCAGTATGGTTTAAGGCATGACTAAAGTTCTTGGGGAACTCATGCTAACCATTGGCGTGGTTCTTTTACTCTTTGCATTCTATGAAGCCTATTGGACAAATGTAGAATCCGGTCAGCTGCAGGAGGAGGCGAGCGCCCACCTCGAAGAGCAATGGCGCAATCCCCGGCAGAAGTTGGAGCCGGAGTTGGGTGAGGCGTTCGCGCAGCTGTACATTCCCACGTTCGGTTCTGACTACCGCTTCGCCATCATTGAGGGCACCAATGAAGATGACCTGCTGCGCGGCCCTGGCCGCTACGTGGATTCCCAGATGCCGGGAGAGATGGGCAACTTTGCGGTTGCGGGCCACCGCGTGGGCAAGGGGGCTCCCTTTAATGACTTGGGCAAGCTAGAGACCTGCGATGACATCGTGGTGGAAACGCAGAAGGAGCGAATTACCTATCGCGTATTGCCCATCGATGGCGAGCAGGCGGATTGTTTCAATGGAATTCCGCCGGAGTATTCCCATGTGGCTGGTCGGCATATTACGACGCCTGGCGACGTCTCGGTGACTAACCCCGTGCCAGAGTCGGACGCCGAACCGAGCCGCGAGATCTTGACCTTGACCACGTGTCACCCGCAGTTTTCCAACGCGGAGCGCATGATTGTGCACGCTATGGAAGTAGAAAAAGAGGAGAAATAATGTATCGCGCTTTGTGGAATCTCTTGCCGGGGCCGACGCCGGTGAAGGTCATCTTGGCCATTGCTATTGCGGTGGGAGTCTTTTTCCTGCTGATGGAAGTGGTATTCCCGTGGCTGTCGCCGATGATGCCGTATAACGACGTCGCGGTTTAAAGGCCCAAGTTGGCGATCGCTTCGTGGGCGATTTGCTCTGACTTCACGGTTTGTTGCTGGTTGCTCCACACCAGTACCGCGTGCGTGTCCTTTTGCACCGCGTACACGGCATGCTCATTGACTACGCCCCGACCGCCTTCCCAGCCGTCGAAGGAGGCGGGTTCGGTGGCGTCGATAGGCGCGGCCCAATCCACTGCGGCGCGGGCGTCGTCGACCGTGGGCATATCGCGCACGATGACGGTGGCCTGTGGCTCGTCCTGGTAGGACCAAAAGACGCAGGCCGGGGTGGGAAAGCGCGTGTCGATGCCCTGCTTGGTCAGGCGCTGGCCGTTGGTTTCTTCGAGCCAGCCGGGGCCGATGTAGGGGCAATCGCTCCAGTCATTGACTTCCGCGGTTTGGGCGACGTTAACCTCCGGTGCCTCCGAAGCCTCCGGAGTCACCGTGGTGGTGGGTGCAGGGGTGGGTGCGGATGAATCGCAGCCGGCGATCCCAAAGGTGGCTAGGGCGAGTAGGGGAAGTAGGCTTTTGCGCATGAGCTCCACAATAGACCGGGATACCGATGCGTTGCGCACCGGCATCCATATCCTGACCGCTGGCCTGCTGGTGGTAGGCATTTTTACTTCCGCGCGGATGCCGCTTTCGCAAGCAATCATCAACCTGCTGCTTTTGGTGGGCTTTGCGGCCGTGTACTTCGCAGGCTCGGTATACGGGGAATATTGGGCCCGGCCTGTGCGCTACCTGTGGCTGTGTATACTCTCGGTGCTGTGGGTGGCGGACCTGTTCGTAGCACCGGCAGCAATCTATTTGGTCTTCGCCATGTTCTTTTTGTACCTCACGGTGCTGGACATGGCGGCGGGCATCGCGTGCGTCATCGTTGCCTCGATCATCACCGTGGTGGTGCAGATTCCGCAGGGTCTGACGTTTGGCGGTGTCATGGGGCCGGCGGTCTCGGCGCTGGTGACGATAGCAATCACCTACGCCTTCCGGTCGCTGTCGCGGATGAATAAAGAGTTGATTGAAACCCGTTCACAGCTGGCAGCCACGGAGCGCGATGCCGGCATGGTGGCCGAACGTCAGCGCATTGCGCACGAGATTCATGACACCCTTGCCCAGGGACTGTCTTCCATTCAAATGCTCCTGCATTCGGCGGACCGTGATCTGGATAAGCAGGACGCGAGCAAAGCGCGAGAGCGCATCGAGCTGGCCCGCAGGACGGCCGCGGATAACTTGCACGAAGCACGGGCAATGATTGCTGCTTTGCAGCCGCCGACGCTCAATGAGGCATCCCTTGAGGCCGCGTTGACCCGTATGGCGGAAAATTTCGGCACTACTGGAGATATCCACGTCGAGGTGGAATCTGAAGGAGAGGTACAGCAGCTGCCCATGAAGGTAGAGGCGGCGCTGCTGCGGATTGCGCAGGGCGCTGTGGGGAACGTCGTCAAGCATGCAGAAGCAAGCCGCGCCCGGATCACGGTGACCTATGAGGGCGATGAGGTGCGCCTGGATGTGGTGGATAACGGCAAAGGCTTTGATCCGGCCGCGGTGGAAAGTGCCCCGGCTGGACTGGGGCATATTGGGTTGGCCGCAATTAGGCGCCGCGCACAAGAGCTAGGTGGGGAGGTCGTTGTTGAATCCGCGCCGGGGGAGGGCACTGCCGTGTCAGCTAGTATGCCCTTAGGCAACCGGGTAGATTAAACTTTTGGTTGACAATGACATCGATAGGAGGAATGTCGTGATTCGGGTCCTATTGGCAGATGACCACGAAATCGTCCGGCTGGGTCTGCGGTCCGTGCTCGAGGGCGCAGAGGATATCGACGTCGTAGGGGAGGTCGCTACGGCCGAAGCTGCGGTGTCGGCAGCGCAGGCGGGTGGCATCGATGTCATTTTGATGGACCTGCGCTTCGGCGCGGGTGTGGAAGGGACCCGCGTTATGGGCGGCGCGGAGGCAACCGCGCAGATTCGCTCCGCGATGGCCACCCCGCCCAAGGTCCTCGTGGTTACCAACTATGACACTGATGCGGATATTCTCGGCGCTATCGAAGCCGGCGCCGTGGGCTATTTGCTCAAGGATGCTCCTCCGCAGGAGCTGCTTGCCGCAGTGCGCTCGACTGCGGAGGGTGATTCGGCGCTATCTCCCATCGTGGCCGATAGGCTGATGACTCGCGTGCGTACGCCACGCACCTCGCTCACGCCGCGTGAGCTCGAGGTCTTGCAGCTGGTAGCAGCGGGGGCGTCGAACCGGCAGATTGGCCAGGACCTCATGCTGTCTGAGGCTACGGTAAAGTCCCACCTTGTGCACATTTATGACAAGTTGGGCGTGCGCTCGCGCACCTCTGCTGTGGCGGCAGCGCGCGAGCAAGGCGTGCTTTAATTAGCGGCGTTATGCGCCTCGATAACGTCCTGGGGGATCTTTCCGCGGTGCGCCACTGGCAGGCTTTGGGTGCGGGCCCATTCGCGGATGTGGCTGGGGCTTGCCCGCTGCGCATCGAGCGCGGGGGCTATGCGGGCGGCGTCCACGTAGGGGGCGAGCAGATTATGGAAATGCCGCGCGTTATCCGTGGCGAGATCGATACGGTAATTTTGACCGTTTACGCTGAAGCGAACGACTTCTAGCTGGTCTTCAGGGATTAGGGTGTGGTCCAAATCGTCGTAAAATTGGGTCACTTCACGGCGGGACGTATTTCCTCCAATTTTAAAAATTGCACCAAGTACAGAGAGCATAAACGGTGTTAAAGGGGTAGGGCGGTGAGAAGATGATCAGCAACTTTTCTGGCCGAAAATACTTTTCCCGAAAAATCCCGGATCTTTATAGAAAATAATTAAACGCCACCACCGAATAGGAGGCGGTGGCGGCGTGTATCTCTTTTACTGGGCCAGGCGCTGCTGGATTTCCGCAGTAATGGAGTCAATTTCCGAGCTAATGGTCTTGTGAGCGCGGCGACGCTGCTGTTCGGTCATGAACTCGGCATTATCGATGGCGGAGTCTACTTCTTGCAGACGGTCACGCACATCGCGTTTGAAGCCGGCCGGAACGTCCGTGTTATCGAGGGAGTTGCGGATGCCGGCGGTGCGGGCCTTGAGCGGCGCACCGTAGCCGGAGAAGGAAGCCATCTGATCCGAGCTCACGCCCGCCTTAGCGGCCTTGCGCTTTTCGCCCTCGGTCTTCAGGCCCACGTAACCGCGGTAGAGGAGCGGCAGCAGCAGGGGTGCGGCGGTGCGCAGTGCACCGGCATAGCGCTTGATGTTATCGGAGTTAAAGCGGCCGGCCTTGAGCTTGGCTAGCTCGTTCTTGGCCATCTTCTCCTCGTGCTTGCGGCGCTTCTTAAGGCCCTTTTCCTCCGACTTAATGAGGTGCTTTTCCTGCTTGGCCAGGAGCTTTTGCTGGCGGCGGCGGTCCTTAGACTGGGCCTTTACCTCTGCCTTGGCGCGGGTTTTGGCGGCCTTTGCCTGTGCGCGTGCTTCTTGGCGGGCCTTTTTAACTTTCTTCAGAATGCTCATTAAATTTCCCTCACGTTTGATCGAGTCTGGATTCAACTTTACCTTGCCGTTCTATTAAGCTCACCCGGTGTGGAGGATGTGGTTGTTGCTTCGGATCTTGTGGGGTGCCGCTACCGCTTAGTGCAGCGGCGCGCGCACCCCAAGATGCCGCGTACCCATGCCTCGATTGCCCGGGCGGAACGCCACGCGGCCGCAGCGGAGGCCGTCATGCAGATGTTTCCCCGCAAGGGCTCTGGCAGGTTTCGCCGCATAGATCTGGAAGGTGATGAGTGGGAGCGCTCCATGCGCACCCTTGAGGCCTTAGCTTCCGGGTATACGCACATCACCAACGCGGTCTTCGCCACCGCGGAGTGGATGGTGCGCGTAGATTTGCTGCTGCGCGAGGGTGATAAGTACACCCCAATTATCGTGTCCAATCACCGTGTGGCCCGCAAGAATGACACCAAGACGACGCCGGCGGTACCCACCCATCGCTTGGGCCTGAGTGAGCCGCTTGAGGCGCCGTATAAGCTGCGCCATCATGCGGTAGATGGCTACCGCTTAGCGTTTGCCGCCCGTGCTTTGCAGGATCTCGGGCTCGATTCTGGCCGGGGCGGGGCCATCGGGCAGGACCGCACCCGGGCATTTTTTACGGAAACAGCGAAGTTTGATCTGGAACGCGCCTGGAATCAGCCGCTTCCTACCGCGCCGGTGCGGGTTAAGGAGTGCGCGAGCTGCCGCTTTTGGTCCTTGTGCGAGCAGGAGCTGGTGGCGGCGGATGATATTTCGCTTTTCCTGTCCGGCGATCGTGCTAAGCCTTACCGCGAGCGCGGGATTACTACCGTGCAGGCGCTTATCGACGCCGACCTGGGCGAACCCTCCCGCCTTGCTGCTGCCTGGCGCGCCGGGGAGGTGTTGCTGCGCCGCGGCGACGTGCACGTTCCGCGTGCGGACGTGGAGGTAGACGTGGACATGGAAGCTTACCTGGACCAGGGCGCGTACCTATGGGGGGCCTGGCACGACGGTAACTACGTCCCGTTCGTTACGTGGGAGCCGTTGGGCGGGCGCGCCGAGGCAGAGAACTTTGCGGCCTTCTGGCGCTGGCTGATGGATGTGCGTGCTAAAGCCCATGCGGAGGGCAAAACCTTTGCTGCATACTGCTACTCGGCCCACGGTGAGAACCATTGGATGCGCATGTCCGCGCAGCGCTTCCGCGAGGTGGATGAGCGGGAAGTAGAAGAGTTTATCTCCTCACCGGAGTGGGTGGATATGTTCGCCCACGTCAAAAGATCCTTCGCCGGTCCCTTCGGCCTAGGCCTAAAGGTAGTCGCCCCAGAAGCGGGGTTTACCTGGCCAGAAGAAGACTTCGACGGCGAAGAATCCGTGAACGCGCGCCGCGAGGCGCTAGCCGGTGACCTCGTGGCGCGGCAGCGTTTGCTGGACTATAACTCCGGCGACGTCCAGGCCACCCGCGCGGTTCGCGAGTGGATGGATGCCGGCGCGCCAGGTACTACAGCGCTGTAAATATGGCGTAGATGACTGCGAGGATCGCTATGCCCGCATAGACCTGGTTCCATTCTGGCCCGGGCTTAGGATCCGGACCCTCCGCCTTCTTCATCAAAACCTGTTTCTGGGCCTTGACCGCCCGGGCGATGAGCACGGGGTAGACCGCCAGGGACAGGATGCACAGGAGGGAGGCGACCACCTTAAGCAGGGAAATATCGGTGCCGATCCAGATGAGCAGGCCGCCGTTGACGAAGGTGGCGCGCAGGAGGCCGAGTTTGTCCAGTTGCTGCAAGCCCGCCCGGACGGCAGCGGGGCCGCCACCCATGGTGCTGGGCAAGAGGTAGCTCATCACGCCGATGAGCAGTTGACCGGCAAACCCCACCAGCAAGGCGAGGGTGGGCAGCGCCGGCTCGGGCATAAAGAAATGCTGCACCGTGTAGTACACCAAAGACAGCACCAGCCATAGCGAGGCCATGAGTACGGAGACCGAGGCAAAGGTGATGCGATCGCGCGGGTCCTTAGCCACCGTCAGTACATTAGCGAGCCACTGCTGCAAGCTCAGCGCCCAACCGCAGCAGTAGGCGATAAGGCCCAACTGGGGGAAGCCGAGGAAAGCGCCCACGATGGTGGCAACCACACCGACTGCGAGCAGCGCAAAGGAGGAGTGCATGTGGCGATTAATACCTTGGGTCCGCCAGATGGAGGGGAAAAGGATGGTGAGAGAACCGGCCGCGGCCAAGCCGATGAATCCTCCGATATTGGCAGCTATATGGGCAAGCAGGAGTGTGGGATGTCCGGGATAAACGGCCAGCAGCCCGCCAAGGATGGCACCCACCGGCAGGCACAGGGCGGAAAGTACATAGGCGCCCACTACGGGGCGGAAGCGCTTATCTTTGGCACCGCGCCATTGCTGGAAGAGCGATACCGCATGCCAGAGCATCATCAGTGCAATGAGCGTGGCGCCCACCTGGGTGACAATCCAGTGCTGGGACCAGAACTCCATGAGGATTTGGCCGATTAACGCGAGGATGATTCCGGCATTGAGGCCATAGATGCGGGCCAATTGGGTAGGTCGAGTGGATTCGGGGAGGCGCTGTTGGGTGAATTTCTCCGTGAGGTGCTGGGACCACACGATGATGCTATTGCTTACCAGTCCGAGGGTAAAGAGGTGGATGAGTACCCACCGGTAGTTCGGGACCAAGGTATGCGTTGCACCCACGAGGATGAAGACCATCATCCACAGGGATACGGGACGGGAGGCCTTGCGGTGCCATGTCCGCGCCGACCACTTATTCTCAGGCATAAAACCGATTTTAGTCGGTTTTAATCTTGGTCCAAGTCAGCGCAGTAAGGGCGAGGGCTACGGCGGTGAAGAAGCCAATGAAGAGGGGCCACGACAGGGCGTCGAAAAGCAAGCCGGCACATGCGCCCACCACAGAAGAGCCAAAGTAATAGCAGAACACGTACATCGAGGAGGCCTCCGCGCGGTCGTGGGTGGCGATCTGGCCCACCCACCCGGAGGCGGTGGAGTGTACGGCGAAAAAGCCCACGGTAAAGGCGATCATTCCGAGAAGCGTCAGCGGAAGGTTACCGGCACACAACGCGATGCCCACAGTAAAAAGCGCGGCCGAGCCGCACAGGGTTTTTCCGTGGCCGATTCGGGCCACTAGCGCTCCAGCCCGAGCCGAGGACCAGGTGCCAGAAAGGTAGAAGAGGAAAGCCAAGCCGGCTAGCGAAGGGGCCAGACCAAAATCATCGATGAGCCGGAAGGTTAAGAAGTTATACATGGAGACAAACGTGCCCATGGACAGGAATGCGGTGAGAAAGAGCAAAGCCAAATCCCGGTTGGTCCAATGGCCCAAGAGTGCCCGGCTTTCGGTCTTGAGATGGATGGATTTAGGCCGGAAATTGCGTTGGGTGGGAAGCAGCAGCCAAGCCGTAATGGCAAAGGCGAGTGAGACCAGCGCCGAGCCGAAAAGCGCCCAGCGCCAGGTGGAAATCTCCACCAGCCCGGTGGGAATGAGGCGGCCGGTAAGGCCACCGACGGAGGTGCCTGCAATGTAGAGGCCCATTGCCCGCGGCAGGGCTTTGTCATCGAGTTCTTCAGAAAGCCATGCCATTGCCGTGGCGGGGGCGCCGGACAGCAGCGCACCCTGCAGGCCGCGTACCACGATGAGCTGCCACCCCTCCTGGGCGAGGGGAACAATGAGCCCCACGCCGGTCGCGGAAACGGCCGAAATAAGCAGGATGCGTCCGCGGCCGAAGCGCTCGGAGAGGATCGATGCGGGCACCACGCATAGGGCCAGCGCGCCCGTGGCGGCCGATACGGTCATGGCCGCTTCGGCGGAAGAAAGGCCCATGTTGTCTACCAGCGTGGGAAGAATGGCTTGGGTGGAATACAGGCTGGAGAATATAGCCAAGCCCACAAGGAGCATGGCCACCGTAGCGCGCCGCGTTCGAGTCATATCATTTAGCCTGCCCGGACACGCAGCATGTGTAAAATGTGGAAAATTACACTAATCGATGCGGAGTATGCATGAATGTGGAGGATGTTCGCGGCTTCCTCGCCGTGGTGGATCATGGTCGCGTGGGCGCTGCGGCCGATGAACTGGGGATCTCCCAATCCGCGCTGACTCGCCGCGTACAGCGCGTAGAAGCTAGTCTTGGCGCCCGCCTTTTCGAGCGCACTGGGCGCACCCTGCACGTGAACTCGCGCGGGAGGGCCTTCGCTGCAGCCGGGCGGGAAATGCTCCGCGCCTACCAAATAGGGCGGGACGATGTTGCCCGCCTCATGGATCCAGAACGCGGCACCGTGCGCCTAGATTTCATGCACTCGCTGGGAACCTGGTTGGTTCCGGACCTGCTCAAGAGCTATCGCGCGCAGCACCCGCACGTGGATATAAGCCTGCATCAAGGCGCGGCGCAGGAGCTGGTGAGCAGGGTGGAAAACGGCGAATCCGACCTTGCCCTCGTGGGCCCGCGGCCTGATGCAGCTCTGGGCTGGCACCAAATTAAGGTACAGCGACTAGGCCTTGCGGTGCCGGAAGGCCACTGGGCAGCGAACCTTCGGGAGGTGGAACTAGCGGAATTCGCTGCAGAACCGTTCATCGGCATGCTCCCAGGCTATGGCACGCGCATGCTTCTCGATGCCCTTGCGGACGACGCTGGCTTTAGCCCGCACCTCGTCTTCGAGTCGATGGAGCTTACTACCGTTGCGGGGCTGGTAGCGGCAGGACTCGGGGTGGCACTTTTGCCGTTGGATGATCCTTATCTACAGGTGGGGAGTTTGATTCCCCTTACGCCGCCGGCGTACCGCGAGCTCGGTTTAGTGTGGCGCGCCGGGGACGACGCACCCCCAGTGCAGCAATTCCGGGAGTTTATCCGGGCATAGAAAAAGCCGCCCCGAAGGGGCGGCCGAAGTAACTAAAAGGAGTTACTTGGTGGCTGCAGCGAAGCGCTCAGCAACGTCATCCCAGTTGAAGACGTTCCATACGGCCTTAACGTAGTCAGCCTTAACGTTCTTGTACTGCAGGTAGAAAGCGTGCTCCCACATATCCAGCATTAGCAGCGGGGTGAAGTTGATGGAGGTATTACCCTGCTGGTCGGTCAGCTGCTCAATGATGAGGCGGCCAGCAATGTGGTCGTAGCCCAGAACGGCCCAGCCGGAGCCCTGCAGGGAGGTAGCAGCGGCGGAGAAGTGAGCCTTGAACTTCTCAAAGGAGCCGAAGTCGCGGTTGATAGCCTCTGCCAGCTCGCCGGTTGGCTCGCCGCCACCGTTCGGGGACAGGTTCTTCCAGAAGATGGAGTGGTTGGTGTGGCCACCCAGGTTAAACGCCAAGTTCTTGGAGAGGGCACGGATGCGATCTGGGTTAGCCTCGCCGTTGCGCTCTTCCTCGAGCGCCTCGAGTGCGGCGTTAGCGCCAGCAACGTAGGTTGCGTGGTGCTTATCGTGGTGGAGCTCCATGATCTCTGCGGAGATGTGTGGCTCCAGTGCGTCGAATGCGTATGGGAGGTCAGGAAGTTCGTAAACAGCCATTTGTTAAATCCTTTCTTCGGGTACGTGTCCCGATGATAGGCACGGTTGAAAGATTTCGCCATGATTAATTCGAATTGTGGAACTAGCGAGAATATTAACTGGCCGCGGAATAGCTTTTCGCAGTACAACGTTGGGAAGAAGGAATAAGGAAGGAGCTATACCTCATGTGGATGTTTAAGCCGGAGCCCAAACTCGTTGCTGCAGACGAGGCTCTGCCGGGACGAACGGAGCCGATTGTGGACCCCGCCCCGCACGCCGTTCTAGGAACACCGATTACCGGGCCGTGGAAGGACGGGCAGCGCTCCATTCTTATTGCGTTGGGATGTTTCTGGGGTGCGGAGAAGATGTTTTGGGAGACCGAAGGCGTGGAGTCCACCTCGGTGGGCTATGCGGGCGGTACCACCCCGAATCCCACGTACTATGAGGTGTGCCGTGGGCTAACCAACCATGCCGAGGCGGTGGAGGTGGTCTATGACCCGCAGCGCATCAGCCTGCGCGATCTTGTCGTACAAGCCCTAGAAGCGCACGATCCCACGCAGGGTTTTCGCCAGGGCAATGATGTAGGAACGCAATACCGCTCTGCTTTCTACCCACGCACGGAGGAAAAGCGCGCGGAAATCCAGGGCATCGTAGATTCCTATGCAGAGAAACTCAAGGAATTCGGATTCGGGGATACCACCACGGAGGTCAAACTCCTCTCCGAAACTGATTCTGGGGAGTACTACCTGGCTGAGGATGAGCATCAGCAGTACTTATATAAGGTGCCTAATGGGTACTGCCCGCACCACAGTACTGGGGTGAAATGTGACTAAGCGTCGCGCCGGATAAAGCGGGCAATCTTCTTGGCCAACTTCGGCGTGAGCGATTGGCGGGATTGGGATCCTAAGACCTCATCCCAATACCAGAGCATTTCCTCAAAATAGTTGTGTCCGTGCCCGCCAGGGACGTTGAGGGAATTGATCTGGTCCAAGCCAATTTGCCACCAAGTAATGAACGGAACCCAATGCAGCTGCCGGAAGGTATCCGCGTGCAGCGCTTCCGGCTGCGGTTCATGAATCCAGGTGGGCCTGCGCACGAGAAGGTTGAGATCCCACCACACGATGGCGTCGGAAGCGTGCTGGGCAATGAGCATGCGGGGGCGGCGCCAGGTATGGGCGTAGTCATTGCCAAAGGCGTCGTGCAGCGTATGGTCAGGGGCCGCCGCGTAGCGCACATGCTTGCCGCCATCGATAACGGGCAGGCGTTCTAGGGAACCAATATCCCGGCGCAGGCGCTGGGTAAAGTGCGTCATGCGCGGGGGCCCAGAAAAGACCGCGCCATTGCACGAGGAAAGTAGGTCTTCCGCATTATGGTAGTTATCCATAATGGCGTAGGCGCCAAGCGATTCACCTGCGAAATAAAGCCGCGGGCGGTTTTCTTTAGGCAGCCTATCTATTTCTTCTTGTACCACCCGAATCAATTCGCGGGCCGCTTGCTTCGGTGCATTCTTATCCACGAGGTAGGAAAAAACCGAAGGCAGGTAGGAATACTGCATGGTGACGGTGACGCAATCACCGCCGGTCAAAAACTCATAGGAGCACGCACCCCAGTTATTGATCCATCCCGAGCCGGCGGGCATTTGGATGACGATAGTTTCGCGCCGCAGGGCACCGGTGCGTTCGAGTTCGGCGCGGATCTTTTCCGCGGATTGCTGGAAGGAGCGCCCTGGTATGTATCCGGCGTAGATACGGATGGGTTCCTTTGCATCGGTTCCCGTTACTGTGCGGATATCGCGGGCGCGGGGGCCGTTGGAGACAAAGCGGCGTCCCTGCTGTCCCAGCGCCGACCACGGCTCGAGCGACCATGGGCTGCCGGAGCGCTCCGGTTCCCAGGGCATGGAGGTTCCAGGGAAAATCTGCTTGTTTATTCGCTGCGCTTGGTGCGATAGCGAGCGTAGCCAGCGTCGAAAGACCACGCGGTCAGAAAGTGCAAACGTCGTGAGGCTCAGTCCCGCGGTAACCACCGGCCAAGCAATGAGTGCAGGCACCCAGCGGCCTAGCTGGCGTGACAGTTTAGTGACGGCAAGCTGCGTGGCCTCCCCGATGAGTAGGAGAGTGCCGTAGCCCGCGGTGCCCGCGGCCAAGCCGATGGCCGCCGTGGCGGGACCGCGCACGAGCTGCTTATTGACCAACTCCGCCTGCTTTTTCTGGTTGCGCAGCGAAAGCACGGCATTAAATGCAGTCCCGGCGCCAATAGCAAGGTGCATAATTTGTCGATGTTGTGGGCCGAGGCGGTCCTGCGGGCGCTTGCCAATGCTATTGAGCACGAAGCTTGTTGACGCTGCACCTAGATGCCCAATGCCCTGCCCGATTGCCACGTTGGCAGCGGTCACCCACCACGGGCGGGGAAGTAAGGAGGGCGAAACAGCAGCCCACGTAGCTAATTCCGCACCCAAAATTCCAGCCGACATATTGGGTGGTAAGGTTTGCCGGCTGGTCATACGGACGATGGGCGTGAGATCCGCGGCTACGCCAAGAGCGATTAGTGCAGCGCGGCGGAGTGCGCGTTTCATAATGCCCGATTATCCCAGATTTCGGTGGGATTTTCAGTGTGAGATTTAGCCCGTGCAAAAATCTTCAAAGAGTTGCACAATGGGGTCATGGCAAATCATGTAGGAAACAAAGTAGTTCTCATTGGTGCCGGCGATGTGGGAGTCGCTTACGCCTTCGCTCTCATCAACCAAAGCATCGTTGACCACTTGGCAATCATCGATATCGATGAAAAGAAGCTAGAGGGCAACGTCATGGACCTCAACCACGGTGTTGTCTGGGCCCCCACCCGCACCCGCGTCACCAAGGGCACCTACGCCGATTGCGCAGACGCCGATATGGTCGTCATTTGTGCCGGTGCCGCACAGAAGCCGGGTGAGACCCGCCTGGACCTGGTGGGCAAGAACGTCAAGATCATGAACAGCATCGTCTCCGATGTCATGGCGAATGACTTTGATGGCATCTTCTTGGTTGCCTCCAACCCAGTGGACATCCTGACCTACGCCGTGTGGAAGGCTTCCGGCCTAGACCACAAGCGCGTCATCGGCTCCGGCACTGTGCTGGACTCCGCTCGTTTCCGCTACATGCTGGGCGAGCTGGAAGATGTTGCACCGAAGTCCGTACACGCCTACATCGTGGGCGAGCACGGCGATTCCGAGCTGCCAGCCATCTCCACCGCGAATATCGCAGGTGTCCCGATGTCCAAGAAACTGGCTACGGATCCGGAGTATGCAGAGCGCATCGAGAAGATCTTCGAAGACACCCGCGATGCCGCCTACTCCATCATTGACGCTAAGGGCTCCACTTCCTTCGGTATCGGCATGGGCCTGGCCCGTATCACCGCCGCCGTCATCCAGAACCAGGACGTGGCGCTGCCAGTATCTGCTTACCTGCAGGGTGAGTATGGTGTAGAGGATCTCTACATCGGTACCGCTGCCATCATCAACCGCTCCGGCATCGTGCGCGCGATTGAGCTGCAGCTCAATGAGCACGAAAAGGAGCGTTTCGATGCTTCTGCCAAGACCCTGAATGACATCAAGGAAGAGTTCTTCGGCTAGTGAAGATTGTCGCTCATAGGGGATACTCCGGAAAATATCCGGAGCTATCCCCTCTAGCTTTTGAAAAAGCCCTAGATTTGCCAATTCACGGCGTCGAGTGCGATGTGCGCTTGACGCGCGATGGAAAAGTAGTGGTTCAGCATGATCCCACGTTGGACCGCACCGCGGGGCGCCCCGGCCGCATTTCCAAGATGGACTGGGAAGAATTGCGCGGCGTTGACATCGGTTCGGGCCAGCGTATGATGCTTCTCGACGAACTCTTGGAACTACTTCAGGGCACACCGCACCACCTTTATATCGAGACTAAGCACCCCTCCGGGCAGGGTGACATCCTGGAGGAGCAAACGGTGCTGCGCCTGCGTTATGCGGGGCTTTTCGACGACCCCCGGATCCACGTCATTTCCTTTTCCCACCACGCCATCCGCCGCATGCAGAACTTGGCGCCGCACATGGACCGGATTTATCTTCGTCGCGATTGGGAGCGCCATGTCAACCGTCCCGATGTAATGCTGTCCAAGCCCACCGCGCTCGGCGTATCGTTGCTGCGCGCGAAGCTGCAGCCAGCAATTATCGGCGCGCAGGGATTGCCTACCTACCTGTGGACTGTAGACAAGCCGGAGGATATGAAGTGGGCGTGGGCTAACGGGGTAGATATGCTCGCTACCAACCAACCCGAAGTGGCCCTACATGCCATTGAGCTCTAGTAAGCAGGTATCTTGGAGGCATGGCCAAGAAGAAAAAGAACAAGGAACAGCTGCCTGAGGGCATGTCCCGCCGCCAGGCAAAGCTCGCTGCCCGCGCCAAGGAGCGCGCCGCCCTGGAAAAGGATCCCCGCCCCTACGGCGGACTTGCTGCGGAGGCCTCCCTGGTCGCCATGCAGGAGTTCGTCCCCTCTGCTTTTGCCAAGCTTGACGTTAAAGGCTGCGATAAGAACGTGTATGTAGCCACCGTCCTGCCAGGTGCTTCTGCTGCGCTTATTCGGGACACCGAATTTGGCGGCGATGCCTTCGTGGGCCTGCAGGTGCAGTCCCACACCCACAACCCGGGCCGCGATCTCGCCTTTGCCCTCAATTGGGTGAAGAATAATGAGCCTGGCGCCACCCTGGAATCCACCGCGGCCGACGGTTCGGAGCCGAAGCTGGAGGAGCTTATCGATTCCTCTGCTACCCTCGACGTGCAGGTTCACCAGGACTTCGAATGGTGGATTCCGGAGGGAGCACAGGTCACCCCGCAGATTGCACAGTCGCTACGCGCCGCTAATGATTCCGTCATTGAGTCCTACCAGGTGGGCGAGAACATTACCGGTGCGGCCTTTTGGGCAAATGCCGGCGGCGGCAAGGCCCACATCCGTTGGGTCCGCCCGAATGATGATGAAGCCGCATTCCTGAACGCTTTGGCGCGCGTCGCCGCCCGCGGCGAGCTGAACTTGGGCGAGGGCACCAAGTTCGCCGGTGTTTTCCGCACCCACGGTCTCATCGCTCCGGTCTTCGACTTGGATCCAGAGGTTGACCACGCTTCCTATGAGGATCACCTCACCCGCGTGGACAAGGCCTTGGAGGAAGAAATCTCTAATGATGCCCAGCTGAACGCCGATGAGCGCAAGCAGCTAGAAAACATTAAGTCCCGCCAGGTGACCTTGCGCTAAAGACAGGAAAATGGCCCTTCCCCGGTAGAGGAAGGGCCATTTTTGATCGCTATTTGAGGGAATCCCACAACCCGGCGGCTGCTTCATCGTCCCAGAGGACGACGTTGCCTACCTCGGTATCTTGGAAACCGCCGATGGGGACGGTCTCGGTGTCTACGCCGGAGCCCATGGCTAGTGCCACGCGGGCGAGGTGCCAGACGTGGTCGTCCTCACCCACGATGAACGAGGAGGCGGTGTGGTTGACCAAGGAGAAGGCGCGGAATGGGTTAATCAGGGTGGCCGGGGAAGCAACCTTATCCAGCAATGCGGAGAAGAATTCGCGCTGTCGCTGCACGCGGTCAAGGTCACCCATGGCGGTGGCGCGGGTGCGCACGTAACCGAGGGCGTCGCGGCCCTTGAGCTTCTGGCAGCCATCTTGGAGATCAATGCCGGCCAGCGGGTCATTGATGGGTTCCTTCACGCACACGTCTACGCCGCCGACGGAGTCGACCACATTCGCTAGGCCACCCATACCGATCTCGGCATAGTGGTCGATGTGCAGACCGGTCGCGCCCTCGACGGTTTGGGTAAGGAGCTGCGGTCCACCGTAGGTAAAGGCGGCATTGATCTTGTCCATGCCAAAACCGGGGACTTCCACGTAGCTATCGCGTGGGATGGAAACGAGCTTGGCCTTGCCGGTGCGGGGGATGTGCAGCAACATGATGGTATCGGTGCGGCCCTCGCCCACATCACCACCGGTGCCGAGCTCCGCCTGCTGTTCCTCGCTGAGTCCCTGGCGGGAATCGGAGCCGACGAGCAACCAATTGGTGCCGGCGGTATTAGACACTTGTTCTTCTGGCAGCGCCTCCACGCGGGTGAGGCGGGCATCGGTCCAGAACATGAAGACGAGATTGAATACCAGTAGGACAACGAGCGCCAAGCCAACGCACCCGAGGGCGCGCTTGGCCGGATTGACCTTCTTGCGGCGGCTGTGCGGGCGCTGCCGGGGCGCCGGGCGCGGCTCGGTACGACGAGGCGGGCGCTGCTGCGCGCGGTACTGGCTGGGGTAGCGGCTCGGCGTTGGGGGCGGAGTGCGACGCGGGGGCTGTTGCTGTGGCTGCGGAGCGCGAAAGGATTGTTGCTCGGGTTCCACGCGCCGCGGCGTCGGGCGGGCGGAGGAACGGCGTCGAATGGGGCGGCCGTATCGATCCTTGAGGGGACGTCCATCGGCCCCAAGGACGAATTCAGTGGAGGAGTCGTCGCCGGCGCGGCGGGCCTCCCGATGCGGATCTCGTCCTGATTCAGTCATGCGCTATACCTTACAAGGAGCAGGGAGCAACGCCTGCTTCGCGACGTCCCCTACAGGGATTTTCACAGGAAGGAATAACCCACGAAAGCGATGGCGTCGATAAGAAAATGCGCTATGACCAAAGGCCATACCCGCCCCGTGCGGTGGTAGTAATAGCCGTAAATTAAACCCATGATGATATTGCCAAAGCCAGCGGAAACGCCCTGGTAGAGGTGGTAAGAACCGCGGAGAATGGAGCTTGCGGCCAGCGCTGCTGGCAGCGACCAGCGGGCCTGGCGCAAGCGCGTCATAAGCCACATCACCACCACGGTTTCCTCCGCGAAGGCATTGGCAGCGGCCTTGAGGAGGGAAACGGGGATTTCCACCCAAGCATTGGCGAAGTCGCCGGGGATGACCTCCTTGCTCCACCCCAATTGCACCGCCGCGACATACAGGGCGAGCCCCGGGATGCCAATGAGGGCGGCAAGCCCTGCGCCTTCTAGCCAGTCGCGGGCGCGGTGGGCACGGGGCACTATGCGGTCCTTGGCCAGCAGGAAAAGCGCTAAGGCTCCATAGGAAAAGAGCACGGCGGCCGAGCACAGCTGCAGTCCCATATCCACCCAGGCAAGGGAGGATTGGCTGGAATTGAGTGTGACCGATTGCTCGTCGAGTCGCTGCGGTGCGGCCAGGGAATTGATGAGGTTCAACACCGCCCGCACCCCGGAAATGCCAAAGGTGAGGGTGAGGACGATGAGTAGCTCGGCGCGTAGGGATTTGGTCATGGGTGGAGGATGTGGGCGAGGCCGAGCAGGGCGGCGTCGGAAAGCGTAATGCCTCCCAGGTGCACGCCCACCGGCGGGTGATTGGGAACGGCCCATGGCACGGAAATGGCTGGCAGGCGGGCCATGTTGAAGAGGGAACCCCACGGAGACCACCGGGTCTGGGCCGCGAAATTCTCCGCATGGGGCAGGGAAAGGAATGAACCAATACGCGGCGGGTCCGTGGTCAACATTGGGGTGAGGATGGTATCGACTCCCCACTCTTGGGCCAGCAAGCCAGGTAGCTGCCGGACATGCGCCCGCGCCGCGGCCAGCTCAGCGGCGCTAACGCGCCGGCCCTGTTTAGCAATCCACTCCGCATAGCCCGCCGCCGGGTTAAGCCCCGCCAGGCGGGAGGTAAAGGTCGTGCGGAAATATGCAAAGGTAGCTCGGGCCTGCGGATACGGGGAAATGGGCACCACGGTGAAGCCGGCTGCCTGTAGGCGTTGGGCGGCCTCGCGGGCGGCGCGCAGGTGGTGGGCATCGACGTTGGCATCACAAAACAGCGGCTCTACCAGCAGACCAATGCGGGCGCGCGGGGTGATCATTCGGTGGCCATGCAGAAAGGCATTATCGGCCACGGTCCGGGTGATAAAGCCCTGCACGCCCAGTTCATCACCTGCCGGTTTAAAGCCCACCACGCCGCATGCCGCGGCCGGCACTCGGATGGAACCGCCGCCATCGCTGGCGTGCGCCGCGCGCAGCAACCCCCGCGCGACCTGTACCGCCGCTCCGCCCGAGGAACCACCCGGAGTGCAGCCGGGATAGAGGGGATTATCGGGATGGGGCAGGCCCACCGGCTCCGTATCCACGCGCAGACCCAACTCCGGGGTGGAGGACTTCCCGATGATGCGCGCCCCCTGCTTCTCCAAGGCCTCGATAAAGGCATCGCTGCGCTCGGGGTAGTAAGTGCGATCGACATTTCCCAAGGTAGTGGGCATGCCGCGGACATCGCAGAGATCCTTAGCGGAGAGGACCCAGCCGCTCAGCCGGCCTCGACCGGAGGGCTCGCGGTCTACATCCAGGTAGGTGAAACCGTGCTCCTCGGGGACAAGGCCGTGCAGATCCGCGCGGAGTTGTTCTACGGAAAAGTCCATGGGGCACCAGTCTAGTGGGCTAAGGTGACGTGCATGACTACCACCATCGCCTTCCTCGGTCCGGCCGGCACCTTTACGGAAGCGGCTGTGCATAAGTTTGCCGCGCACCTGCCGCAGGTAGAGACCATGCCGGTTGGCTCGCCTTCGGAGGCCGTGGCCGCCGTGCGCGCCGGGCACGCCGAGTACGCCTGCGTAGCCATTGAAAATTCCGTCGATGGCGCTGTCACCACTACCTTTGATGCGCTCGTTGAAGCCGAACCGGTGCAGATTTACCGCGAGTTGGATGTCCCCGTGGCTTTTAGCATCATGACCCGGCAGGGCGCGGGTGACATTGCGCGGCTGAGCACCCACCCGGTGGCATTCCAGCAAATCCGCGGCTGGGTAAAGGACAATTTGCCGGAGGTAGAGTTCGTGCCGGCCAGTTCCAATGCCGCCGCGGCCGAGGCTGTAGTCCGTGGGGAAGCGGATGCGGCCGCAGCGCCGGCGCGGGCCGCCGAGATCTTTGGGCTGGAGACCATCGCCCAGGGCGTGGCAGATGTCGAGGGCGCCGCAACGCGCTTTGTCCTGGTGGGGCGTCCGGGAAAACCCACTGCGCGAACTGGCCAGGACCGCACCAGCGTCATCTTCACCCTGCCAAATGAGCCAGGCAGCCTGGTGGGGGCGTTGCAGGACTTTGCGCACCGCGGGGTGGACCTGTCCCGGATTGAGTCGCGGCCGACGCGGGAGGCCTTTGGTACGTACCGCTTCTACGTGGACCTCATTGGGCACATTGACGATCAGCCGGTGGCGGAGGCACTGCGGGCCTTGTGGTTGCGGGCAGAGGACTTGCTTTTCCTTGGCTCCTGGCCGGCGGCAACCCCGGCGGGCAAGCCACCGCGCGATCTGGCAGCGGCGGATGATTGGGTAGCGCGGGCACGCAGGGGCCAATAATCTAGAAGCATGCCCGGAAGAATTATCCTGCTGCGCCACGGCCAGACCTATTCCAATATTTCCCGCTTCCTCGATACCCGCCCGCCCGGAGCGGAGCTTACCGAGCGCGGGCGTGACCAAGCCACGGAGGTAGGCCAGGAACTTGCGCAGTTGGTGGGCGAGCGCGAGGTGGAATTTAAATGCTCCATTGCCCTGCGCGCTCAGCAGACCGCGATGCTGGCGGCACGCGCCTTTGAGCAGGAGCGCGGTATGCCGGAATTTTCCCAGCGCGTTGACGTAATCTCCGGCGTGCACGAAATTTTCGCCGGTGACTGGGAGATGGACGGTAGCGAAGATGCCCATCGGTCCCACATGGTGGCTATGCGTGGCTGGTGCGATGGCGAGCGCGGCGCCGGGATGGAGGGCGGCGAGACCTTGGATGATGTGCTGGCGCGCTACCAGCCGGTGCTGGAGGGCATTGCGAAGCAGCTTGGCGACGACCACGATGTCATTCTCGTCAGCCACGGCGCCGCTATCCGCGTGGTCACCAAACACGCCACGGGTGTTGATGCCGACTTTGCCTATACCGGCTACCTGGCCAATTGTCGCTTTATGGTGATAGAACCGCGCGGCAAGGACTTTGGTGAGTGGACGTTAACTCGGTGGGCGGATACGGAGCTCTAGCCCCAGCCCAGGCGGTGCAGCTCCTCTTCTTCGAGGCCAAAGTAATGGCCGAGTTCGTGGAATACGGTGATCTTGACCTGCTCTGCTAATTCTTCCTCGCTGCCGGACCAGCGCTGCAGCGTGTTGCGGTAAATGAAGATCGCATCGGGCAGGAAACCGGTGTGATCGAAGGTGCGGTGCGGCAGTGCGACGCCCTCGTAGAGCCCTAGCAGCATAGGGTTATCGGGATTTTCATCTTCGACCAAGATGACGAGGTTGCGCATGCGGCGCACGAATTCCTCGGGGACTTGATCCAGCGCCTCGTTGACCATCTCATCGAAGCGCTCTTCTGATACCTCGACCATTAGGGCGCTGGGGCCGGTGCGTGGGCGGCGGACTCGGGTGCCGGACTATTGTCCTTGTCCTCACGCAGTGGATTGCGCTCGGGGCGTTCCTCCGGCGGTTGGCCGTCGATAGTCAGTGCTTGGCGGCCACCGGTAGCGGAACCGGTGATGGCAGAGAAACCGCCGCCTTCGCGGGCATGCACAAGGGAGCAATTGACGGACTTGGTGCCGCCATTCCACGAGGCCTCGGTGATAGAGCCCCAGAATGGTTGCAGCGTGGACTGGTAGAGCTGTTCCTCGCCGCCAAGGTAGTCCTCGGTGGCGGCGGTACACGTATCGGATAAGAACTTGTCCATATCCTTGCCATCCGGGTAGCCGTCAGGGAACTGCTTGCCCACATCAATGACGGAAACGGTCTCCATTTGGTGGGGCTTAGCGCAGTCAACGACGTGCGGAACCTGCTTGTCATCGATGGCTAAGCACTCGCCCGGCTTGGCGAGGTTTGCCTGCTCGGAGGCCTCGACGTTGCCGACGGTAAGCTGCGGTACGCCGTGATCATCGGTGGTTTGCAGGCCGCACAGCAAGGTGCGGTCGCCGCGATCCCAGGCGGACTGCGGCGGCAGAATGGACGCCACATCGTACTTACCATTCGGATCCCACTTACCGTGCAGGTAGCCCACAGTGGCGGATTCGCACAGCTCATCGCGCAATTGGTGTTGGCGGGTTAGCGCTGGGCGGGTGGCATCAGGGCCGAATTCGCTAGTGGGGTAGATGCTTAGGTCTTCGGTCTTGGAAACCTCGAAGCGGTGCTGTTCCGAGCACGGCACTTCCTTGAACCCAGTGGCGGAGCCATCCTGGGCGATGTCCCACGTCAAGCAAGCGCCGGCGGCCGCAGCGGTGAAAGGCTCCGGTTTAGGAGCGGCGGTTTCTGAAGTATCCCCGCTATTGTGCTGCTGGGCGGCGGTAGTATCGTCGCCACCAGATTTGTGGGAGCTGATAACGCCATAGATGCCCATGAAAACGGCCGCCGCGATTGCCGCAATCAAGACAATCTGGACGGCCACAGCGGAACGCCACGCAGGTGATTTCTTCATAAGGCCCTTAATCTTACCTGTTAAGCAGGGTGCTGGCTAGATACTGTTCTCCCTAGCCACCCGGGTAGTCAGGCGGTAGCGGTCGGTGCGGTAGACGGAGGAACACCACTCCACCGGCCTATCGCCCGAGCGGGAGTAGCGCACGATGTGCAGCAGTGGGGTGCCCAGGGGGACGTCGAGAAGCGGAGCAGTGTCCGCATCGGCTGAAATCGCGGAGACCGTTTGATCCGCATCGGTGATAGGGACGTCAAAGACGGAGTCGAGAATGGCGTAGACCGAATTGTAGGTGTCATTTTCTAGCAGGCTGGGCGCATACGTGGAGTTATACCAGCCGTCATCAATGGAGTAGGGCTCGCCATCGCCCAAGCGCAGGCGGCGCAGATGAATATGTTCGGTTTGGGCAGGGGTATCAAAAAAGAGGGCGGCATCCTCCGGGGCGCTGCTGCGTCCGCTGGTAAGGATTTTGGAGGAGGCAGTGACGTCTTGTGCGCCCATCTCATCCGAGAATGAGGCGAGGTGGAGCCGGGAGACAAGGGGATTGGGCGCTACGAAGGTGCCCTTTCCGCGGACGCGCCGCAATTTTCCGGCCGCGACAAGATCTCCGATGGCGCGGCGTACCGTGATCCGTGACACGCCATAGGTTTCTTCAAGAAGCCTCTCGCCAGGCAGGATATCGCCGGGTTTGAGGGTCGTGCGGCACAATTCTTCGAGGATATCGTGCAATTGGGTGTGTTTTGGAACGGAACCGTCCGTAATTGTGCGGGCGGGGAGCTGAACGGCGGACATAAAGCCATCATAATTCGCTGGTTATTACCACCGCAAGATGTTGCCAATACGCTAAACTTACATTCGTGATTGATCTCAAGCTACTCCGCGAAAACCCCGACGTTGTCCGTGCTTCCCAGGTGAACCGAGGTGAGGATCCCTCCCTCGTAGACCAGCTCTTGGAAGCTGATGAGCAGCGCCGCGCTGCTATCCAAAAGGCCGACGAACTGCGCTCTGAACAGAAGGCTTTTGGCAAGAAGATTGGCCAAGCCTCCCCAGAGGAGCGTCCGGCACTGCTGGAGGGCTCCAATGAGCTGAAGGCCAAGGTCAAGGAGGCGGAAGAGGCACAGTCTGCCGCTGAGGCCAAGGTGGAAGAGCTGCAGTACAAGCTCGATAATGTGGTCGAAGGTGCCCCGGCCGGCGGCGAAGATGACTTCGTAGTGGTAGAAGAAGTAGGCCAGATTCCTGAGTTCGACTTCGAGCCAAAGGACCACCTCGAGTTGGGCGAGTCCCTCGGCCTCATTGACGTCAAGCGCGGCGCTAAGGTAGGCGGCGCTCGTTTCTACTACCTCACCGGCGATGGTGCCTTCCTGCAGCTGGGAATGCTGATGCTCGCGGCGCAGAAGGCACGCGAAGCTGGCTTCAAGCTGATGATCCCGCCAGTCCTGGTTCGCCCAGACATTATGTCCGGCACCGGTTTCTTGGGCCAGCACTCCGATGAGGTTTATTACCTGCCGGCCGATGATATGTACCTCGTCGGTACCTCTGAGGTGGCCCTTGCCGGTTACCACAAGGATGAGATCATCGACCTCTCCAACGGCCCGCTGCAGTACGCTGGCTGGTCCTCCTGCTTCCGCCGTGAGGCTGGCTCCCACGGTAAGGACACTCGCGGCATCCTGCGCGTCCACCAATTCGACAAGCTGGAGATGTTTGTCTACTGCAAGCCGGAGGACGCGGAAGAAATGCACCAGCGCCTTCTGTCCATGGAAAAGGACATGCTTGCAGCCATGGAACTGCCCTACCGCACCATCGATATTGCCGGTGGCGACCTCGGTTCTTCGGCGGCCCGCAAGTTCGACAATGAGGCTTGGGTTCCTACCCAAGGCACCTACCGTGAGCTAACCTCCACTTCGAACTGCACCACCTTCCAGGCACGCCGCCTGTCCACCCGCTACCGCGACGAGAACGGCAAAACCCAGACCGCAGCTACCCTGAACGGCACGCTGGCGACTACCCGCTGGCTCGTAGCCATTCTGGAAAACCACCAGCAGGCCGACGGCTCCGTCGTTGTCCCTGAGGCCCTGCGCCCCTTCGTGGGCAAGGATGTCCTGACCCCGCAGTAAGTCCGCCGTCGTCCTGGAGAGTTATGAACGCTGCGACGAATTTCCTGTACCGCCAGATCACCCACATTGGCAGGGGGGTGACTCTGGCACAGGGGTTAAAAATGCGCCTTTCGGGGGAAGAAAATATCCCCGATCAGGGCGGCGCGGTGTTGGTCTGCAACCACACCGGCTACATGGATTTCCTCTTCGGCGCCTTTTTGGCCTATCGCAAGAAGCGTCTGGTGCGCTTCCTGGCTAAGGCTGGAATCTTTAAAGCACCGGTGGCGGGTCCGTTGTTAAAGGCCATGCACCACGTGCCCGTTGACCGTATCGATGGCAGCGCCTCCTTCTTCCAGGCGGTACAGCTGGCCAAGGACGGCGAGCTCGTGGGCGTGTTTTCTGAAGGCACAATTTCCCGCAGCTTTGAAATCCGCAGCATGAAAAGTGGCGCCTCCCGCATTGCCTATGAGGCGGGGGTGCCAGTAATCCCACAGGTCATTTTTGGTTCGCAGCGCCTGTGGACCAAGGGGCACAAAAAGAACCTGGGACGGACCAAGACCCCTGTCTTTATTACCGCCCTCGAACCGTACTATCCCACCGGCGATGCGGAGGCTGACACCGCGGAGATTCGACGCCGCATGCAAGAGGCGTTGGAAGGGCTATGGGAGCAGTACGAAGCCGAATTTGGACCCATGCCTGCCGGTGAATACTGGGTGCCCGCCCGTAAAGGTGGTGGGGCCCCTACCCTTGAAGAGGCAGAAGCCCGCGATGCTGAAGTGGAAACCGAACGCCACCGCGTACGCCGACTGCGCGACGATCTAGTGGGCCTCAAAGAACGCGTCTCCGTTACTACGGTTGACTTGGTGCGCAACCACATGGCCGCCGCCAAGGGAAAAGACGGGGAGGAGCCAAAGAATAAGGCGCGTACCGCTCCGGAGACCCTGGAGTGGATCAAGAACAACCTCAACGCCGTGGTAGAAGAGGCAACCCGCGGCTTGGATGAAGGTCGCGATAAGGTCGCGGATGTCATGGCGCAGCTGAAGTCGGAGGTCGCGCAAACCCAAGCGTCCATCGCGGCCAGCAGTAAGGAGATATGGGCCGGTTCCGTAGTAGAGCAGGGCCTGTTGGCGGCAGCTACCCAATCCCGGCTTATCGTCTCGCGCTTGCCGCACCGCGTGAAGGCGCAATTCTCTTCCATACCCCGCGTGGTGGTGGCGCAGAGCAGCGCGCTGAATTGGGAGGATGGCGCGCTGACTCCGCGATTGCACAAGGCTTTGGCAGATATCTACCCGGCAGCCGAAGTCCTGATTGTGATATCACCCGCCGGTGAGGTGGAAGTTCCGCAAGCCGTGTGGAGCGTTGTCCTTGATGAGGGTGCTGTGCAGCCGCGTCTCGATACCGCTGCACTGTCCGTCACTGCCGCGACCGCGGTACAAGGCGTGGAGCGCATCCTCGAGGATCTGCAAGCTAAGCCGGAAGAAGTTTTGGTCTTTGCTAACGAGCAAGGGGATGAGGATTTCCTCGACTGGATGTCGGTAGTGGCTTTGGAAACTGCCCCTATTGAGGTGGTTAAGGGTGCCCAGGCGGTCACTTATTCTGCCGAGAAAGCCGGAATGTCCGAAGTGCTTGAAGCAATGGCGCGGTTAGCGCAGAAATAGCGCGGGCTTTCCGTCCGCTTTACACCCCCGCGAGGGGGTGTTTTTTCTTTTTGAATGTCTAAGTATTTTAGGAAAACTGACTGCTTACGGGCCTGAAACTTACGTGTGAGTAACCACATGTGTAACTCACGTCCGTGACCCCTAACATAGATTTCAGGAGATAAAGTCTCTGCAGTCGCGGTGCGAATCTTTCCACCGAAACCACAATTTAACTGCTTTTAGCTGTGCTTTTGCCATCTCATTCATGGATTTATGGCGCAGGCACATGCTAGCACCAAGGAAGGAGATGCGGTCAGCAATGACCCAGCAAAGCAACCAATCCTTTAACCCCGAATACTTTGAAAATCTATGGAATGGGTACGCGGATGAGGAATACGACGTAGTCATCATCGGTGGCGGTTCCGTAGGCGCCGGTGCGGCAGCGGACGCCGCTACCCGTGGCCTCAAGACCGCCGTCATTGAGGCGCGCGACTTCGCCGCAGGTACCTCTTCCCGTTCTTCCAAGATGTTCCACGGTGGCCTGCGCTACCTGGCCATGTTTGACTTCCGCCTGGTGGCAGAGTCCCTCAAGGAGCGCGAGCTGAACATGTCCACCCTGGCACCCCACCTGGTGAAGCCGCTGAAGTTTATCTTCCCGCTGACCCACCATGTATGGGAGCGCGTGATGATGTTCGGTGGCTTTACTCTTTATGACCTCATGGGTGGCTCGAAGAGCGTCCCAATGCAGAAGCACCTCACCCGCAAGGGCGTGCTGAAGGTGACCCCGGGTCTGAAGGACGATGCCATTGTGGGCGGCGTGCGCTACTACGACACGTTGGTTGATGACGCCCGCCACACCATGACCGTGCTGCGTACCGCCGCCGAGTATGGCGCCGATGTACGTACCAATACCGAGGTCATTGGCTTTGACAAGGACCGCGGCGGCCGCATCGTAGGTGCCAAGGTACGCGATACCGCCACCGGCCGCGAGACCACCGTGCGTGGCAAGGTCTTTATCAACGCCACCGGTGTGTGGAATGACAAGATTCAAGAGATGGCCGGCGTGGAGGGCAAGTTCACCGTTCACGCCTCCAAGGGCGTGCACATCGTCGTGCCGAAGGATGCGCTCGATGCAGAGGCAGCCCTGTGCTTCGTCACCGAAAAGTCCGTTCTCTTCGTTATCCCGTGGGGCGAGTACTGGATTATCGGTACCACCGATACCGATTGGGAAAAGGGCCTCTCCTTGCCAGATCCGGCACCAACCAAGTCCGATATTGACTACATCTTGGATCAGGTTAACCAGCGCGTGCGCCGCAAGATCACCCGCGATGACATCGTGGGCGTCTACTCCGGTCTGCGCCCGCTGTTGTCCGGCAAGTCCGATTCCACCACCAACCTTTCCCGTAACCACGCGGTTGCACGCGTGGCCCCAGGCATGGTTTCTGTTGCCGGCGGTAAGTACACCACGTACCGCGTCATCGGTAAGGATGCCGTGGACCTGGCAGTGGAGGAGCTGGATACCAAGGTCCCGGAGTCTATCACCGAGCAAACCCCGATCCTGGGCGCCGCCGGCTACCACGCCTTGGCCAACCAGGTCCCTTCCTTGGCTCGTCGTTACAACCTGAGCGAGAAGTTCATTGAGCACCTGCTCGGCCGCTATGGCTCCCTGCTGGGCGAGGTTTTGGCACCGGCAGCTGAGGACGCCTCCCTGCTCGAGCCAGTTCCTGGTGCCGAGTCCTACCTGTGGGCCGAGGTCCGCTACGCCGTCACCCACGAGGGTGCATTGCACTTGGAAGACATCCTGTCCCGCCGCCTGCGCATCGCCATCGAGTTCGGCGACCGCGGTGTGAACGCCGCCCCGGCCGTTGCTGATTTTGTGGCACCGCTGCTGGGCTGGAGCGACGCCGACAAGGAGCGCGAGGTATCCCAATTCAAGGCCCACACGCAGGCCGAACTTGAAGCAGAAGCTGCGGTAACTGACCGCGAAGCCAATGACATTTTGGTGCGCGCAGGATCCGCCCGACCCACCCAAAACGAGGTATAAGTTATGACCGGATTTGATGCATTCCTGTGGGAGTTTATCGGCACTGCGTTGCTGCTCCTTCTAGGCAACGGCGTATGTGCACTGGTAAACCTGCGCACCTCTGGCGCACGCGGCTCCGATTGGATAGTTATTGCCCTGGGCTGGGGCATGGCGGTTTTCGTCGGCGCGAGCGTGGCCGATCCCACGGGCGGGCACCTTAACCCCGCCGTCACCGTAATGTTGGCCGTCAATGGCTCGCTCGAGTGGTCCCTGGTTCCGTACTACTGCCTGGGCCAGATCCTCGGCGCTATCCTCGGTGCCATCCTGGCGTGGGCTGCCTTCAAGCAGCTTTTCGACGCCAATAATTACGACGACGCCGGAAACGTCACCGGCGCCAATAAGGACACCAACGGTATCTTTTTTACCAAGCCGGCCCACCCTAAAAATGGCTGGAATGCGGTGACGGAGTTTATCGCTACCTGTGTGCTGCTGATGTTCATCGCCTTCGGCCCAACCGGCGGTGAGCTAGGCCCAATGAGCTACTTCGCTGTTGCCTTCGTTGTTGTGGCAGTCGGTCTGTCCCTAGGTACCCCCACGGGTTATGCCATCAATCCGGTCCGTGATCTGGGCCCGCGAATTGCCTATGCATTCATCTTGCCCATCCAGGACAAGGGCAGTGCGAACTGGGGCTATGCTTGGGTCCCTATCGTGGCCCCGTTGGTCGCGGCTGTAGCCGTTGGCCTGTTGTCCGTTGCGCTCTAATTCCATCTTCGTATAGGAGACTAGACACATGACTAACAAGATATACGTCGCCGCTATCGACCAGGGAACCACGTCGACGCGCTGCATCATCTTTGATCACAACGGCGAGCAGGTTGCCGTTGGCCAGCTCGAGCACGAGCAGATCTTCCCGGAAAAGGGCTGGGTAGAACACGACCCAGAAGAAATCTGGAGCAATACCCGTCGCGCCGTCGGTGAAGCACTTGCAAACGGCGATATCACCGTGGAAGACATTGACTCGGTAGGTATCACCAACCAGCGTGAGACCACCGTGGTGTGGGATAAGCACACCGGTAAGCCGGTCTACAACGCCATTGTCTGGCAAGATACCCGTACCACCGCCATCTGTAAGGAACTCTCGGGCGAGGAAGGGCCAGAAAAGTGGCGCCGTCGCACCGGTCTGATTATCAACTCCTACCCGGCGGGACCGAAGGTGAAGTGGATCCTCGATAACGTCGAAGGTGCCCGCGAGCGTGCTGAGGCAGGCGACCTGCTCTTCGGCACCATTGATAGCTGGCTGCTGTGGAACCTCACCGGCGGCGCCGAGGGCGATGCCGGCCGCGAAGCGTTGCACGCCACCGACGTCACCAACGCCTCCCGCACCTTGCTGATGGACATCGAAAAGCTGGAGTGGGATGAGGAACTGTGCAAGGAAATGGGCATCCCGATGTCCATGCTGCCGGAGATTCGCCCGTCCCTGGGCGATTTCCGTACCGTGCGTGAGCGCGGCTCGCTTTCCGGCGTGCCTATCCGAGCCATCCTGGGTGACCAGCAGTCCGCGATGTTCGGCCAGGGTTGCTTCCGCGCAGGTTCCGCAAAGAATACCTACGGAACCGGCCTGTTCCTCCTGCTGAATACGGGTACCACCCCGAAGTTCTCCGAGAACGGCCTGCTGACCACCGTCTGCTTCCAGCGCGAGGGCGAGCGCCCCGTGTATGCCCTCGAGGGCTCTGTATCCATGGGCGGTTCCCTGGTGCAGTGGCTGCGCGATAACCTGCAGATCATTCCCAACGCTGCGTCCATCGAAAACCTCGCGCGTGAGGTTAAGGACAACGGCGGCGTCTATATCGTGCCGGCCTTCTCCGGACTCTTCGCTCCGTACTGGCGCCCGGATGCCCGCGGCGTCATCGTGGGCCTGACCCGCTTTGCTAACCGCAAGCACTTGGCTCGCGCCGTGCTCGAATCCACCGCGTACCAGACGCGCGATGTTGCCGACGCGATGGTGGCGGATTCCGGCGTGGAGATTACCGAGCTGCGCGTGGATGGTGGCATGACCATGAATGAACTGCTGATGCAGTTCCAGTCCGATATCCTCGGCGTGGAAGTACACCGCCCGAAGAATATCGAGACCACCGCCACCGGTGCTGCCTTCGCGGCAGGCCTGGACCATGGCTTCTGGGATGACCTCAGCGTCCTGGGTAGCCAGGCCGGAGACATGAAGGTATTCAAGCCGAAGCGCGATAAGGAAGAGGTAGAGGGGCTCTACCGCGATTGGAAGCGCGCAATTAAGCGCTCCCTGGAGTGGGAGGATAACGAGGACGAGGACCTGAACTTCTAAGTCCTGACGTAAACTCGCGGGTATGGAGAATTTCCCAGCCCGCGCGCCTCGCCTCATCGCGAGCGATATTGACGGCACTCTGCTGGACCGCAACCACCGCGTCCCGCGTCGCAACCGTGACGCCGTGGCGCGGGCAGTCCAACAGGGTGCCTATTTTGCGCTTTCTACTGGCCGTCCGTTTCGCTGGATAGCCCCGGTGCTGGAGCAGCTGCCCGTGCGGCCGGTATGCGTGACCTCGAATGGTGCTGTGTTGTATGACTCCGCGGAGGATCGGGTGATGTCCGCCCATGAGCTTTCGCCCGCCGCGTTGGCGGAAGTGGTGGACGTGGCCCAGACCGTACTGGGCACCGTGGGCTTTGGCGCGGAGCGGGCTGGGGGCTCGCTTGCCGACGCCGTCGAGGACCTCTTCGTAGTCGAGCGCCACTACTCCGAAAACGCCCTGTTTGAGGGCTTTGGCGTGGTCAGCATGGGCGAACTTGTAGGGCAGCCGGCGGTAAAATTCCTCATCCGCAATACCGATTATTCCGCGCCGGAACTCTACGACCTTATTTCCCCGCACATTGATCCAGAATTGGCCCATGTGACCTACTCGATTAATGAGGGCATGTTGGAAGTTGCCGCACCGAAGGTCACCAAGCGTCGCGGGGTGGAATGGCTCGCGGATCATGCAGGCGTGGATCAGACCGAGGTCATCGCCTTTGGGGATATGCCCAACGATATTGAGATGCTGACGTGGGCCGGCTGCGGAGTGGCCATGGAAAACGCCCACCCGGAGGTTAAGGCGGCCGCGGATGCGGTCACCGTGGCTAACCACCAGGCGGGCGTCGCTAAGGTGCTAGAGCGCTGGTTCTAGTCGGTGAAGATGTCTACCTTTTCCGTTTCGGTGTTGTAGACAATCTCGCCACCCTGGAACTTCACGCGGATTTCCTTGCCATTCTTTTCCTCGTTGGAGGTCGGCAGGCCGAGCTTGGAGGCATTATCGCCCTCGGACCACTTCTTGGCAATCTCACCCGTCAGCGCCTTGGTGCCGGACTCCTTGGAGGAGAGCACCACGCCATTCTGGAAGAGCTGGTAGAGGATTTTGCCGCCATCGGTGGTGTCCGGGCCGCCGACTGCCAGGCCTAGGACTGGGCCGAAAGCGTTGAGGACGGAGGTCCAGGATTCCTTCAAGCCCTCGTTGTTGGAGACTTGGACAACCTTGTTGACAATCTCCGGGATATCCCCGGTGGTCAAGTTGCCCGTCACCTTCTGATCGGTATCAGGCTTCTGCAGGCGGTCGTTGGCGATGAGCACCCCGAAGACGGCGGCAGCGATTCCAGCGAGGGCGGAGATGGTCGAGACTGGGACCTCGACGTCGCCAAGCGAGGACATGATTTCTTCGCCCGTCTGCTGCGGGGTCTTGGGGGCATTGGGCTTGGGAGACTTTTGCCAGTTCAGATCCGTACTGTTTTTACCGGACTTGATGGAATCCGCCTTGCGCTTGGTGTTCTTACGGATTTCATCCCAATGACGCGTGGTGTATTGGCCCGGGCAGGCCGTGTAGTGAAAATCATTATGGCCCGCGAACGCCGGCACGGTGGCCATGGTTCCCGCAGGGAACTTGGAGCCGTTGAATCCGCCGGAGTACAAGCTGGCCTTGCCCATTGGATCGATGCCAGAAATAGCGGCCTTCCAGCCAGCAATCTCGGCCACGGAGTTGAGCATCTCGCGGGAAGGCTCAGCCTGCTCGTAGTTGCCAATCGTGGAAATGCCCCAGTTATTGGAGTTGAAGCCACCCACGTGGGCACCTTGTACGGCCTTGTCCAAGCCGCCGTAGCGGCCTTCATAGATGGTACCGAACTTATCTACCAGTACGTTGTAGCCGATATCGCACCAGCCCAGGGTCTGCGCATGGTAGTCGTAGGCACCGCGTACCTGTGCCGCCGCCTGCGCGCGGGTGTAGTTATTGCTACCCGCGGTGTGGTGCAGGGTCATGGCCTTGATGCCATCGTCGTAGGTTGGCTGCTGGCAGCGCTTAGATTCGTCTGCTCCCCAGCCGGCGCGGGTGACTACCTTGGGCATGCCCGCGGTTTCTGCGGTGGGCTCGATGGCTTCGCCTTCTTGGGCGTTGCCGTCGATAAACACGGCGTCGAGATCCGCAACCTGGGTGCGCTCATCGGCCACGGGGGAGATATCGCCGACGTTGTACGCAAGCGGCGCGGGGCGGTTGGCATCAGCGCCCTTGGCGGCCTTGTCCAGGAGGGAGTCTTCCTTCTTGTCGAGGTTGGAACCGGTCACGAGGTCAACGTTGGCCATAGAAACCTGCACATCGTTGGTATCGCCCACGAAGATGAGTTCGGTGCCGTTCTTGCCCTCGGTGTAATTCATTGCATCCATGGGCAGCCACTCGCTCCAGGAGCCGTCCTTCTGCTTGGAGCGCACAAAGGAGTTGACATCGCGCTTGCCTTCCCACGTGATGGCGAACATGTTGAAGGTATCGTCGCGGTGGAATTGCTTGACCGCGCGGCGGCCTTCGCCGTCGCCCTGCGCGGCTACGGCGGGGTCATCGACGACGATGGATTCACCATCGCTGAAGCTAGCGGAGGCGTTTTTGACCTCAATGGGCCCGCCATTGTTGGAGTCCTGGGTCTTAAGCACCTGCTGGCCGCCGAATGCGGCGGTCGCGGCGAGCGCGATAGAGGTGACTGCCGCGATGACCGGGGTGGACCACTTGGACCTGGTGGGTACTAGTCGACGTCGTTGTTGCACTGTTATCTCCCTGGGGTTGTGCAGCTGTAAAAACGGTTGCCAAAAGTTAAGAATTGATTGTGATGGTACGTTTGTGACTTCTGTGAAACTTGTTGCGACACGCCGTAGTACCGTGTCGGTTGCCGAAGTGCAATAAACTGGGGCCATGACTTCTTATGATCTCATCGTTGTTGGCTCTGGATTTTTTGGTCTAACGGTTGCCGAGCGTGCCGCTAGTCAGCTGAATAAGAAGGTGCTCATTGTGGAGCGCCGCAATCACCTCGGCGGCAATGCCTACTCCGAGGCCGAACCCACCACCGGAATCGAGGTGCACAAGTACGGCGCGCACCTCTTCCACACCTCTAATAAGCGCGTGTGGGATTACTGCAATAAGTTCACCGACTTCACCGACTACCAGCACCGCGTGTTTGCCATGCACGATGGCACCGCCTACCAATTCCCGATGGGCCTGGGTCTTATCAACCAGTTCTTCGGCCGCTACTACTCCCCGGATGAGGCCCGCCAGCTCATTAAGGATCAGGCCGGCGAATTCTCCCCGGAAGAGGCGCAAAACCTGGAGGAGAAGGCCATCTCGCTCATCGGTCGCCCGCTGTATGAGGCCTTCATTCGCGATTACACCGCAAAGCAGTGGCAGACCGATCCGAAGGAGCTGCCGGCCGCGAATATCACCCGCCTGCCGGTGCGCTATACCTTCAATAACCGCTACTTCAACGACACCTATGAGGGCCTGCCTGTAGACGGCTATGCGGCATGGCTAGAAAACATGGCCGACCACGACAATATTGAGGTCCGCTTGGATACCGATTGGTTCGAGGTTCGCGAGGAGCTGCGTGCCGAGTCCCCAGATGCGCCCGTGGTCTACACGGGCCCACTGGACCGCTACTTTGATTTTGCCGAGGGCGAGCTGGGCTGGCGCACCCTCGACTTTGACTTGGAGGTGCTGGATACCGGCGATTTCCAGGGCACGCCGGTGATGAACTACAACGATGCGGACGTGGACTATACCCGCATCCACGAATTCCGCCATTTCCACCCGGAGCGCAAGGATAAGTACCCGAAGGATAAGACGGTCATCATGAAGGAGTATTCGCGCTTTGCCGATAAGGGCGATGAGCCGTACTATCCAATCAATACCCCAGAGGACCGCACCAAGCTGGAGGCTTATCGCAAGCTCGCCGCCCAGGAATCGAAGGAGAACAGGGTTCTCTTCGGCGGCCGCTTGGGTACCTACCAGTACCTGGATATGCACATGGCTATTGCCTCCGCGCTGAGCATGTTCGACAACAAGCTGGCTCCGTTCTGGAACGAGGGCAAAGCGCTTGAGCAGGAGCGAGGCCACTAAGAGCTATGCTTAATCACCTCTGAGGAAAGGAGGTGACGGCATGGCTGACCGCCGCATGTGGAAAATGTCGCCGGAGCGGCTGCAGGAGCATCTGAAATTGCGTAGCCGCGCATCGCGCATTCCCGATAAAAAGAAGGAACAGTCCAAGAAGGCCTGCCGGAACTCCCGGCGGGCCTTTCCGCTTTTTGGTGCAGAAACTATTGGGTTATTCCCAACCGTTTGACTTAACCCAACATTAACTATTAAAGTTAACTGTAGGTTAACAATTAGCAAACGGGACAATAATCCGAGAAAGGGGATAACAATGAACCAGTTTGAAACCCTGCGCCAGGATCTGCACGAGAACTACGGCCACGAGTACACGGCCGTGGAAATCGATGCCAAGCTCGATGAGGTTATTGCCAAGCACACCAAGAAGGCGGAGCTCGATGAATTCGTGCCGCTTTTGGTGGAGCGCGAGGTGCGCGAGTACTTCGGTAATCACCGCATTCACGTCCGCTTTGCTGCTGGGACGAATAGTGCTCTGGCCCAAGCGGCAGCGGAGCTCACCCGCAAGCACGCCGGCGACGCCCTCTTTGTAGATACCGCCGTTGCTCACCCAGAAAACGAAGCGGAAGGCCACCTTGCCCACGTCATGAACGAGCGCGGCATGGGTGAGGCCCCGAATAAGTACCTCGATGAGGTGCGCACGGTAGCGATGCCGGATTACATCGTGTTCTTGGGCCGCGAGATCGAGCGCGATGAGGCGGGCAAGGACATCAAAATCTGGGATATCCCTGCCGCAGATACCGTGGAGGAGGCGCGCGAATTGGCTGATGACCTCGAAGCCCGCGTGCTCTACATGCTCAATAAGCTGGGCATTGATCCGGTAGCCGAACCGGTCAACGCCTAGAAGCGGTACGGGTTGGGCAGCTGGGAGGAGACGTTATTATTGGCCACCCAGAAGCCCGCAAACCTATAGGGCATGTAGTGCGTGCCCATGCCGGGGCGCCATTCCCGCGTGCCCAAAAGTGGGGGAGTTTTGCGGTCGCGCTGCGGATATAGCCGTTCTGGCAGCGCGCCCACCATGGGGTGGTAGTCCTCGAGGACGCGAGCGAAGGCGGAGTCGAAGTCTTCCCGCGACAGATCCTGAGACAGGTCATTAATGCGCTGCGTTATCTGGCGCAAGCTGGCGTTGTCGGGCTGGCGGGAGAGCGCCGCTTGGGCGTCACCAAGCAGCCATTGCACCTCGCCTGCGCGCACCGCGGTATCGCCGGCGCAGAAATTTTCCAGGGAATCTATCTGCGCTGCGGCCGTATTGATCTGCTTGAGCGCTTTGTAGGCCTCCTTGATGGAGGCAGCGTGCAGGGAATAGTCCTGGATGTTCTCCAGTGCCTTGAGCGTCGGCCGCGCATCGGTGTACTGATTGACCAGAGAGCGCCACTGTACCTTCAGATAGTCGCCCGCCAAGGGGGAATGCAGGGCGTCAATCCGTGCCTCCGTGCGCTTGATGAGTTCCTCAGCCCCGTCGCGAGCGCCCTTAATATAATCGAAGCGCGTGCGCACTCGGGCGCGGCGGATGAACAAGTAAGTAATGAGGCCAACCGCACCAAGGACCACGATCGCTAACGTAGCAGCAATGAACACGGACCACGTGGGCGCATTCTGTGTATATTGCCGGCGCACGGTGGTATCCGCGGCGGCGCGCGTCGCCAAGATCATGCCGACGGTATAGTCATCGTCCGCCAGCGCCGGCCGCATCTGGTCCAAGATGCCGTCCATGCGGCCCTCGTCATAAATCTTGATGTCTTGGCACACCTCTGTGCCGCAGTGCACAGCCATACTATTGGGCTCAAAACCTACCGCGATGACGAGCACATTTTTCTGTAACTCACTTCCGCTGATGAAATGTGGATGCTCGCGGGCCAAGTCTTGGAATAGAGTCCGGGAAAAATCCTCGCCTGAATTCGGATACGTAGCGTAGAGAACCTCGTGCACGGAATCCGGCAAATGCATGGACTGTGCTTGCGATTTAATGGCGTCTTCGTCCGAATTGCTGAGGATTTGGGCGTGGTCCAGAAACTCCACCGCGGGCTTTTCCTCTGCGATAGCGGCGGGCGCGCTGGCTACAGTGAGAAGACCTACTGCTGCCACGCAAGGAACCCATCTCATGAGGTTCCATCATACGGGCTCCGCGTGTAAACCGTAGTACTTATGCAAAAGCAACTACGCTAAATCGCTGACTACTGTTTATACCGTTTGGAGAATCGAAGCTATCGTGACTGCCAACAACACCCAGGCCCATGAGCCCCTGCAGCGCATCCTGCTGCCTAAGCGCGGCGAGCCCTTTGATGTGCGGATGCTCTACCTCATCGAGGCCGAGCAAAACCGTGAACGCCTTAGCTGGTTTGACCGCACGTCCGTAACCATCCCTGCCGGCGAGGAAGCCTCTTTTGAGACCTACTTCAATGCCTTCCCGGCTTCTTATTGGCGCCGTTGGTCGCAGCTGCGCTCCGTCATTCTCAGCCTAGACATTGAGGGCCAGGCAAATATTTCCCTCTACCGCTCCAAGCAGGATGGCCAGCGCATTTCCGTGGCCAACCACCTAGTGGGCTCCGGTCACCACGAGTTTGAGCTGCCGCTTAAGAACTTCGAGGACGGCGGCTGGCTGTGGTTCGATATCACCGCCGAGCAGGAAACCACGCTTGCCGACGCCGCCTGGTGCTCCCCCCACGCCCCCGGCCCACAGCTGCTGCCGGACGGCACCGAGCAACCAGCGCAGGACAAGCGCGTGGCGGTTGGCATCCCCACCTTTAACCGCCCGACCGATGCCGTGGCAGCGCTCAAGACGCTGGCCGAGGACCCGGTGGTAGATGAGATCATCGAGTTCGTCCTCATGCCGGACCAAGGCAACCAGCACCCGGCCGATGAGCCGGGTTACGACGAGGCGGTGGCCCACTTTGGCGACCGCTTCCGCGAATTCCGCCAGGGCAACCTGGGCGGCTCTGGCGGCTACTCCCGCATCATGTACGAGGCGCTGGAAAATACCGATTCGCCCTTCATCCTGTACATGGACGATGACATCGCTATCGAGCCGGACTCCGTACTGCGTGCGGTTCAGGCGGCCCGCTACGCGGCCAAGCCCATTATCGTCGGCGGCCAGATGCTCAACCTACAGGAGCGCTCCCAGCTGCGCACCACCGGCGAGCAGGTCAACCGTGCCGATTTCATGTGGGGCGCGGCGCCGCACGCCGTCTACGACCACGACTTTGCCAAGTACCCGCTGCGCGCCATCGGCACCCGCGAAACCCACCTGGATCCGAAGAAGTATGATTCCCGCGCGCTGCACCGCCGCGTTGACGTGGAGTACAACGGCTGGTGGATGTGCCTCTTCCCGCGCATCGTGGCAGAAACCAACGGCCAGCCGCTGCCGCTGTTTATCAAGTGGGACGATACCGAGTACTCCCTGCGCGCTGCGCGCAATGGCTTCCCCACGGTGACCTGGCCGGGCGCCGCTATCTGGCACATGGCCTGGGCCGACAAGGACGATGCCATTGACTGGCAGGCCTACTTCCACCTGCGCAACCGCCTCATCGTTGCCGCGATGTACCATGAGGGACCGGCCAAGGGCATTACCAAGTCCATCTTTAAGTCCACCCTCAAGCACACCATGTGCATGGAATACTCCACCATGGCCATCCAAATTGAGGCCATGCGGGACTTCCTGGCCGGGCCGGACCATCTCTTCGACATCCTGGAGTCTTCGCTGCCGCGCATCGCACAGATCCGCAAGAACTATTCCGATGCCGTCATCCTGGAATCCGCCGATGAGCTGCCGGCTCCCACCGGCGCGCCGGGCGTGCCCACCCGCAATATCGGCGGCCGTCTGGCCAAGATTAAGAAGATCCCGTGGGCCATTAAGGGCCTCAAGCATCTCGTCAGCAAGGAAGACGCTGCGCACCATGAGGCGCCGCAGCTCAACCTCACCCCGGACGAGGCCCGCTGGTTCACCCTGTCCCGCGTAGATTCGGCCACCGTGTCCACCGCGGGTGGCACCGGCGTGGCCTTCCGCAAGCGGGATCGCGACCTAGCCAAGGACCTCGTGACCCAGACCCGCGAACTGCTGAAGGAAATCGAGGAGAACTTCGACGACCTGCGCGCCGAATACCGCGCGGCACAGCCGGAGCTGACCTCGCGCGAGTCCTGGAAGAAGGTCTTCGATGCCCAATAAGCTTTCCGTAGCAGAATCGCGCGTCCTCGAATCCATCCAGGGTGCGGCCTTCGACGTGCCCGGCGTGCTTCCCACCGCCCGCGGGCTTAGCCACTGGGGCGAGCATGCCTTGGGCTGGATGGGCAGCGCTGCGGTAGGGGCGGGCGTCGACAAGCGCCGCCGCGAAGGCTGGATCCGTGTTGGGGCCGCCGCCTTCCTCGCGCACGCCGCCAGCGTGGTGCTCAAGCGCATCGTACGCCGCAAGCGCCCGGATTATCCGTACGTGCGCGTGGGGGTAAAGACCCCCTCCAAGTTGTCCTTCCCCAGCTCGCACGCGACTTCGACCACCGCATTCCTGGTGGCGGTAACCCGCCTGACCGGCCGCAAGGCGCCCCTTCTCGGCGTGCCGGTAATGATGGCATCGCGTATGGTGCTCGGAGTGCACTACCCAACAGATACGGCCGTGGGTGCGGCCATCGGCGCTGCTACCGCGGAGGTCGTGATGAAAGGAATGAAGCATGAGTGATGATGGAAACCAGCACTTTTTCCATTCGGAACCGCACACCTCTGGCGTAGATACCGGCCGCAAGCGCAAGCCGCCGAAGAATCTTGTCGATGGCATGATTAAGGCCCTGCGCCCCAAGCAGTGGGTCAAAAACGTCCTGGTGCTGGCCGCCCCCGCTGCGGCCGGCGCCGAGGCGCTGTTCCATGGCCGCGTGCTTCTCGACGTCCTCTTGGCCTTCGTCGTCTTCTGCCTCGGCGCTTCCTCCATCTACCTGATTAACGATGCGAAGGACTGGCGCGAGGACCAAGAGCATCCGACCAAGCGCTTCCGCCCGATTGCCTCGGGCGTGCTGCCGATTAAGCTCGCCTATGTCATGGCCGTAGTGCTCATCGTCCTGTCCATCGGCCTGTCTTTCCTTGCCACTGCCGGCCCGCAGCTGGCTATCGTGATGGCGATTTATATCGCGTTGCAGTTGGGCTATTGCTTTGGCTGGAAGCATATGCCGGTGATCGATATTGCGCTGGTGTCCTCCGGTTTCATGCTGCGCACTATGGCCGGTGGCGTAGCCGCAGGCATCGAGCTGTCCCAGTGGTTCTTGCTGGTGGCGGCCTTCGGTTCGCTGTTTATGGCCTCCGGCAAGCGCTACTCGGAAATCCTGTTGGTAGAACAGACCGGCGCGAAAATCCGCAAGTCCCTCGAGGGGTATACGCCCACCTACCTGCGCTTCGTGTGGACCCTAGCCGCCACCGCGGTGGTCATCTGTTACACCCTGTGGGGCTTCGAGCTCGCTAACGACGCCCAGACCGGTGGCGTGTGGTACCAGATTTCCATGGTGCCGTTTACCATCGCCATCCTCCGCTATGCGGCCGATGTGGACCGCGGCCAGGGCGGCGCACCGGACGAGATTGCACTGGAGGACCGCACTTTGCAAGTCCTCGCCTTGGCCTGGCTCGCCTGCATTGCCATGGCGGTTTATATCATGCCGTTGATCTAGACACAGCGGAATCGATGTAGAAATTTTCTGCGGGGCTGATAAACTTTCTCCCCGTGCTTAACATCGACCACAAGAGTATCGCCCGCTGGAGTACCCCAGCGGCCGTTCTTGTGATCGGTGTTTTATCTTTCTGGGGCGGCTTCGCTCGCCGCTGGATTTCCGATGACGGCCTCATCGTCCTGCGTACCGTGCGCAATCTCGAAGCTGGAAACGGGCCCGTGTTCAATATGGGCGAGCGCGTGGAGGCCAATACTTCCACGCTATGGCAGTACCTCATCTTCCTCGTGCGCTGGGTCTCCCACGCAAACCTGGAAGGCATCGCCATTTACTTGGGCCTCTTCTTGGCGGTAGCGGCAATGGTTGTCGGCACGGGGGCGTCGGCAAGCATGCGCTCTGGCGCCGTCCTTCCGGCCGGCGCACTTGTGTATTTGGCCCTGCCACCGGCCCGGGATTTCTTTACCTCCGGCCTGGAATGGGGCCTGTGCATCTTCTACCTTGCGGTGCTGTGGTGGCTGTTGCTGCGGTGGTCGCGCCCGCGCCGCCACTCCGGGAGCAATAGCGACGCCTATTGGCTCGCCTTCTGGGCCGGACTGTCCTGGCTGGTGCGCCCAGAGCTCGCCCTGTACGGCGGCCTGGTGGGAATCGTGCTGCTCGTATCCCACCGCTGGTGGAAGATACTTGCCGCCGCAGTGCCGTTGCCGTTGGCCTATGAGATTTTCCGCATGGGTTACTACGGCTTGTTGACCCCGCACACGGCCGTGGCCAAGTCCGCGGCGGGTTCCGAATGGAGCAAGGGCTTTAGCTACTTAGCTGATTTCGCCGGACCGTACTGGCTCTTCCTGCCGCTTGTCGTGCTTGCCATTGCGGGTCTGTGGAAGGCGGACCTGCGCCCCACGGCTCTGCGATCCACCGCCACTGCCACGTATCTTTTTGTGGGCGCGGCGCTCATCCATACGCTTTACGTCTTGCGTGTGGGTGGAGACTTTATGCACGGCCGCATGCTGCTGCTGCCACTTTTTGCGTTTCTGCTTCCGATTTTTGTCGTTAGCGTACGCATGTGGATCGTCTCCGTCCTCTGCGCGGTGTGGGCGCTGGTTATCGTTCTGCGCGGCCATCCGGTGGATCGCAGCGTCTATGCGGATGAAATTTCCATCGTGGACGAGCGCGATTTCTGGACCTATGCCACCCAGCGTCAGGATCCTCCTATGCGGGCCGAAGAGTTCCTTGGTGCCAAGTTTATGGAGGACTACCAGGAGGGCATCGACGAGCTAGAGGCCGGCGACGCCATGACCTTCCGCTATATCAAGGGTGAAGATAGGTTCTCGTGGATGGCCACGCCTGCGGACCCTTCGCGCACCGATCCGCCGACCGTTTACCTGCTCAATTTGGGTCTGTCTTCCATGAATGCGCCGCTGGATATTCGCGTGCTGGACAATATCGGCCTCAGCAACCCTTTGGCGGCGCGCCAGCCGCGCATCGTGGGCGGGCGCATTGGGCACGACAAGAGCTTGGATATGTCGTGGCAGGTGGCAGATTCCGCGGCCGATATCGACGAGATCCCGGCGTGGATTGATAAGCACGAGGCGGCGAAGGCTCGCGCCGCGCTTGGCGACGCCGATTTTCAGAAACTCTTCGCCACATACAGGGAACCCCTAACTTGGGACCGTTTCTGGAAAAATATTAAATTCTCCCTGACCGACGGCCGGACCCTCACTTTTTCTTCTAATCCCTCTGACTACCTGCATTAATCCCTTCAAATGCAGACTTTAGGGGGAACCTAAGTTACACTATTCTGTGACATTGTTATCGATCCGTGACGTTAACGGTATACAGGTTCCGGACGATAGAACTTAGTGACAATCACCGAGTAGTTTGAAGGAGAAAGATGACTGCATCCATCAAGGGTCGCGTCCTTTCAGTCATCATGGCAGTTGCCGTAGCTTTGGGCCTAGCCGTCGTGGCGGGGTCCCAGCCGGCAGAGGCAGCCAACCGCGATTGGCTGCGCCGTGACGCCACTGGTACATGTGAGTGGGACAAGGTCGGCTGGTGGGTCCAGCGTTGCGACGTTTGGTCCCAGGCTATGGGCCGCACCATTCCGGTGCAGGTTCAGCCGGCAAAGCGTGGCGGCAATGCTGCCCTTTACCTGCTGGATGGTCTGCGCGCTACCAATCGCACCAACGCGTGGGTAAACGACGTCAATGCTGCCAAGACCTACGAGCCGCATAACATCACCCTCGCTATGCCCGTCGGTGGTGCTGCTTCCTTCTACGCTGACTGGCAGGGTCCTGCTACCTACGACCTGGAAAATCCGGTCAACTACAAGTGGGAGACTTTCCTGACCAGCGAGCTCCCTGGCTACTTGGAGCGTAACTTCGGTGTTGCCCGCAACAACAACTCCATTGCTGGCCTGTCCATGGGCGCCGGTGCTGCTCTGACCCTGGCCGCTAAGCACCCGAACCAGTTCCGTCAGGCGCTGTCCTACTCCGGCTTCCTGACTACAACTGTCCCCGGTGCACAGACATTCATGCGTCTAGCCATGTTGGATGCGGGCGGGTTCAATATCAACGCTATGTACGGTTCCCTGTTTAACCCGAAGCGTTTCCAGAACGATCCGCTGCTGCTTATCCCGAAGTTGCGCAATACCAACCTGTACATCTCCGCAGCCTCTGGTGTCCCAGGCGCCGGCGATAGCCACTACCTGCCGGAGCACCAAGCGGCAGGTGCCGCACTTGAGGTCGGCTCCAATATCACCACGCGCGTGTGGGAAGGCGCCGCTCGCCTGCAGGGTCTCAATCCAACCGTGAGCTACCCGGCCCAGGGGCTGCACAACTGGGAGCAGTTTGGCTACCAGCTCAACCGCTCTAAGCCACAGGTGCTTAACGTTATGAACGCCTGGTAATTCTCGCGGCCTGATCCTCCTTCCTGATGGAAGGGGGATTTTCTTTTGCGCTGTATATCGCACAAAGATTCGTCTAACTATTGCAGGTGTCTCGGCATTGCGGTATTCTATGGGTGTCAGTTCGATTGGGTGTGCGAAACTATTTAGAGGGGGAGCTTTTGTGACTACTGCTACCGCACCACCAAAACAGGCGTATTTTTCTACCAATGACCTGGAAGACGCCGTGTGTGTCATGGCCATGGTGCAAAGAATTCAATCATGGCAACTGTTCCAGGCAGTGTTGCCACAGTTGGAAGACGACGTTGATTGCACACTGGCTGTATTGTCTAAGAAGCTCGGTCTTTCGCGGTGGCGGGTATCAAGTGCGATCCAAGCTCACTTTCGGATGCGCGAGCTGCCGCTTACTACCGCAGTGCAAACGGAACATTGGATTTTGGACCTTCCGCGGCTCCAAGTCATTGACGCGGAATTGCGCCCCCTCGGCGAGGATGAAGCGCAGATCCAACTGGTTGATGCGGCCTTGGCAGATTTCCTCACGCCCAAAGATCCAGGACAGCACGTGCCGACGGAACCGGAAATCCGAAATTTCCTGCGCGGATTCATTGATGGGCTGCTGAAGCCAAATTTGTCGGCGCAAATTGAGCGTGCGGTGTCGGTGTCCTATTCGGGTGGACAGGCCACGGTCGTGTTGAAGACAGATAAGGCCACTGCGGCGGCAATTTCTAGACATATTGATAAAGCGGCAGCACAAGAGGGAGTTTCAAAGGCGGAGGCGCTGGAAAGTCTGATCTTCAACCGCACTAGTACCAAGGTGGTGATTAACACCTATCGCACCGGGGAGGATCCTTCCCGCGTCTTTATTCCTAGCGCAGGATGGTGCGATCTGGGGGAGGACTTAGCACATGACTCTGCGGTGCGAACTCTAATCGCCGAGGACGTCAAAAAGTATGTCCCCTCAGAGGAAATCCGTGCCTGGGTGCAGGGACGGGACGCGACCTGCCGGTGGCCAGGGTGCTCAATGCCAGCGCACTATTGTCAATTGGATCACCGCGTGGAGTACGGCGACAAAGGGCCTACCAGTGTGGGAAATCTGGTGAGCTTGTGTCAGCATCACCATAACGTGAAGACGGATGGTCGGGTGCGATACATCATGGACCCGTTTACCGGAGATATTGTCTGGATGTTTGAGGATGGTACTTATGAGGTGGACCGAGCGGCAGGTCCTCTGGCGCCCCGGAATATTCATTGGAAGCTGACGTGGGAGCGATTCCTCAAGCTTAGGAGGGGATGATTGCAAGGCTTGTGAGTTGGGACTATACAGGGGCGCATGTTCGCTATTGAGAATCCAAACACAGGCAAGAGTGAAGACCAGTTTGAACGTATCGATGATTCGCAGCGTGATGACATCCTAGACCGCTCCACCGCGGCCTATGATGCATGGCGGACCACTCGCATCGAGGAGCGTGCTGCGGTTTTGTCCCGCGCGGCTGATCTTTATGAAGAGCGCATTGATGAATTGGCCGATCATATCGGCCGCGAGATGGGCAAGCTGACCCGTTGGGCCAAGGCTGAGGTACAGATTGTTGCCGATATTTACCGCTATTACTCCGAGCACGCGCACGAGCTGCTTGCCGACGAGTACCTGCCGGCACAGAATGCCGACAAGACCGTAGTGCGCAAGGAGCCGATCGGTCCACTGCTGGGCATCATGCCGTGGAACTTCCCGTACTACCAGGTAGCCCGCTTCGCGGCGCCTAATCTGCTGCTGGGTAACACTATTGTGCTCAAGCACGCTTCCATCTGCCCGCTGTCTTCCCAGGCGTGCCAGGACATCCTGGAAGAGGCTGGTCTACCGAAGGACGCGTACATCAACATCTACGCTTCCGGTTCCCAGATGGATGCCTTTGTAGCGGATAAGCGCATCAAGGGTGTTTCGCTGACCGGTTCGGAGGCTGCAGGCTCTGCCGTGGCCAAGACCGCCGGTGAAAATTACAAGAAGTCCGTGCTGGAGCTGGGCGGCAACGATCCGTTCCTGGTTATTGATGATGAGAACTTGCAGTGGGTACTGGATCAGTACAACCTGATCCGCATGTACAACACCGGCCAGGCCTGCAACGCGCCAAAGCGCCTCATCGTTCTGGAGGACTTCTACGACCGCACCGTGGAGTACCTGGAAAAGAAGATTGGGGACATGAAGGTCGGCACTTATGACGACGAGAATGCCGACATTGGTCCGCTGTCCTCCATCGATGCTCGCGATGAGATTGTGGAGCGCCTGGAAAAGGCCGCGGCCAATGGTGACGCCAAGATTCGCGTAGGCGGTAAGAAGATTGACCGCGAGGGGGCCTACATGGAGCCTGCACTGCTTACCGACGTCGACCCATCCACCGACGTTGGCTGTAACGAGATCTTCGGCCCTGTGGCTATTGTCTACAAGGCCAAGGATGTTGAAGAGGCTATCGAGATTGCCAATAACTCGGAGTATGGTCTGTCCAGCTCCGTGTGGGGTACCGACCTGGATGCCGCATTCGAGGTAGCAAACCAGCTCAACGATGGCATGACGTTTGTCAACGAGGCGTCGGTAACCGCAGCAGGCCTGCCATTCGGTGGTGTGAACCGCTCCGGCTACGGCCGCGAGCTGGCACGCTGGGGCGTCGGCGAGTTTGTTAACGAGCACCTGTACCGCGTCAGCGGACAGGATAACCCGGGCAACTCCCCGGCAATGTAGCGGCGTGTCAGTCTAGCGTAAGTCTCAAGTTCAACTTAAACTTGAGCACACGATAGACAGCTCACGCCGCAGGCATCGGTCCGGGGGAGGGGAACCCTCGGAAAGGTACCGCGGCAAATCTTCAAGGATGTTTACCTATGCGCAAAAGCACTTCCCCGAGCAAAGCTCGCAAGGGCCTTGCAGTGGCCGCAGTACCTACCGCTATTGCCGTGGGTTTGGCTCTGCTGCCAAACGCCACCGCACAATCTTCCGTAGGTGATCTCTCTTCCGCAATCGGCGGCGATTCCAGCCTGTCCGATCATTTCGCGCCCAAGGAGCCGCCCGCTCGCACCCCGCTGAACACCGAATACCCGGATGTTAAGGGCCTGCCGGAGGGCGTGAAGATCAACCGCGTGGAGTACCTGACCAACCGCCACCTGATGGTCTACATCAAGTCCGCGGCTATGCCGGACAAAGAGCAGAAGGTGCAGATCCAGCTGGCTCGTGACTGGTACTCCCACCCGGAAAAGAAGTTCCCAGAGGTATGGGCGCTCGACGGCCTGCGTGCACGTGACGATGAGTCCGGCTGGACCATCGAGACCAATATTTTGAACCAGTACGCTGACCGTAACGTCAACCTGATTATGCCGGTTGGCGGCGAGTCTTCCTTCTACTCGGACTGGGAGCAGGCAGACCGCGGTAAGCGCTACATGTGGGAGACCTTCCTGACCAAGGAACTAATCCCCATTTTGGACAATGAGTACCGCTCGAATCACAAGCGTGCGGTCACCGGCCTGTCCATGGGCGGCACCGCCGCGATGAACTTGGCTGAGCGCAACCCGCACCTGTTCAACTTTGTGGGTTCCTTCTCCGGTTACCTGGACACCACTACGCGCGGCATGCCGGAAGCCATCATGGCTGCGCAGCGCGATGCCGGCGGTTATGATTCCCGCAAGATGTGGGGTGAGCCAGGTTCCCAAAACTGGATCGACCACGATCCGAAGCTGGGCATTGAAAACCTGAAGGACATGAAGGTCTATGTCTCTGCAGGTTCGGGCAAGGACGATTTTGGCAACGCCAACTCCGTAGCCAAGGGCCAGGCCAATCTCGCCGGCGTAGGCTTGGAGGTCATTTCCCGCATGTCCACCCAGACCTATGTGGACTACGCAAAGCGCGCCAAGATTAACCCAGTGATTAAGTTCCGCCCATCCGGCGTGCACAGCTGGGAATACTGGCAGTTTGAGATGCAGCAGGCATGGCCCTACATCGCAGATGCCCTCGAGATGGACAAGGCTGATCGCGGTGCGGACTGTGAGGCCATCGGCGCCATCGCCAAGGAGACCAAGAGCGGCGTCATTGGCTCTTGCTTGAATAACGAGTACGACGTCGCCAAGAAGGGCAAGGCCCAGGACTTCGAGTCTGGTACCGCTTACTGGTCCCCGGATACCGGTGCGCACGCCCTCTTCGGCCGCATTGGTGCTCGCTACGCCGAGATCGGCGGGCCCACCTCCTGGCTGGGCTTCCCTAAGACCGGTGAGTCTAAGACCCCGGACGGCAAGGGTCGCTTCGTGCACTTCGAGCACGGCTCCATCTACTGGTCCCCGGAGACCGGTGCTTGGGAGATTACCGGCGATATGTTCCAGGCCTGGGGCAAGAACGGCTACGAAAAGGGCGACCTGAAGTACCCGACCGGCCCAGTCAAGAAGGTCGGCGAGGGCTACATGCAGGAATTCCAGGATGGCATCCTGACCCGTAATCCGGATGGCTCCAACCAGGTAGTCCACGGTGCTATCGGCGCCAAGTACAAGGACATGGGCGGCGCTGAATCTGCGCTCGGCTTCCCGACGTCCGGTGAGAACGCCGTCAATGGCGGCTTCTTCCAGACCTTTGAGAAGGGCAGCATCTACTGGTCCCCGAAGACTGGCGCGCACTACATTCTGAAGAGCAAGATCATGGACCGCTGGGGCCAGGCTGGTTGGGAGCAAGGCGAGTTCGGCTGGCCTACTTCTGACTATTCTGAGATTGCCGCTGGCGGCCTGAGCCAGGAATTCCAGCACGGCAAGATCAGCGAGGTCCTCGGCCAGGTTCGGGCCGAGAAGAAGTAGCTATGCGCAAGCTAGTAGTTGTGGGCGCGGCGCTGTGCCTGGGTCTTGCGGGCTGCGATTCCGCCACGGTGGATAGCGAACCGCCGCAAGAGACCGAGGTCGCGCCCCTCGAGCGGGAGTCCGAGACCCCTTCCTCTTCTTCGGAGACGGCCACCTCTAAGTCGCAAGAAGACCGCGGTGCGCGCGAGATCTCTGAAATCCCGTCCGCTGAGGTGCCGGAACAGGATGCCAAGTACTTGGACAAGCTCAAGGACGCCGGCGTTGACGTCGATGGCGTAGAGGATCAGCTCCTTGGAGCCGGCAAAGCGGCTTGTGACGAGAATGAGGTCACCATTTCTGCGGTTGCTGGCCAGCTCATCGAGCAGCAGCGCGCCACGCAGAGTTTTGAGGAGCTTTCCCAGCTCATCAAGGATTCCGCACGTTCAGGGATTTGCTAGGTTTACCTGGTACAACTAATCCATGCGAAAAACTATTACCGTTGTCGCGGCCCTCGTCGTTTTAGCTGTCATCGGCGTGGGCGCGTCGCGTTACCTCAACCAAGGCACTGATTCCCCTGCTCCGCACACCACGGAGCAGGCTGCGCCGCCGCAACCGCAGCAGCCCGAGTGGTGCCCCCGTGTGGAGTTCATTTCTGCCCCGGGTACCTGGGAGTCCGCGGCTGACGACGACCCCATTAATCCTTCTGCGAACCCGCGCTCGTTCATGTTGTCTATTACGAAGCCGCTGCAGGAGGCCTACGGGGACGACGTGAAAGTCTGGACTCTTCCCTATACCGCGCAATTTAAAAACATTAATGCGCAACATGAGATGAGTTACGACGATTCCCGCAATGAGGGAACCGCCAAGATGAATGACGAGCTGCGTAGCGTTCACCAAAGCTGCCCAGCTACCAAGTTCATTGTGAGCGGCTTTTCTCAGGGGGCCGTGATTGCTGGCGACGTTGCCGATGAGATTGGTGGCGGCCAGGGCGTGGTTCCGGCGGAAAACATCGCAGGCGTGGCCCTTATCGCTGACGGCCGCCGTCAAAATGGCGTCGGGCAAAACCCAGGCCGCAAGGTGGGCGGCGTGGGTGCTGAAATCGCCCTTCAGCCGGTATCCGGATTGGTTCAGCCCATCGTGCCGGGGGCTTCCATGCGTGGTGCGCGCCAGAATGGGTTCGGTAGCCTCGCGGATCGCACTTTCCAGATTTGTGCGCCCAATGATTCGGTGTGTGATGCCCCGCCAAACGTGACTAATGCGCTAGAGCGCGCGCAGGGGTTGATTGCCGCGAATGGCGTGCATGCGCAGTACGCCTCTAATAGTGGCGTTATCGATGGCACGACTGCCAACCAGTGGGTCGTGGGCTGGGCCCGCCAGCTTATCGACGCCGCGTAACAACCATTCCCCCAACTCCGATAGTTTTATTACCGAAACCATTTACCTAAGGAGAATCGATGGATCTAAAAGCGCAGATGGGGCAGTTCTTAGCGCCCGAGTTCACCTTGGCCCAGTTGGCAGAGAAGCTCTTCCAAGCGGAGACCGACCCAGACCGCGTGGTGATGCGCCAGTGGATCTACGGTGAGGAAGAAACCTGCCGGGAGCTCACCCGCGCACAGGTCAATAACCGCATCAAGGTGGTGGCGGCGCGCCTGCAGCAGGTGGCAGAGCCTGGTACCCGCGTGGCTATCTTGGCTGGTAATTCACCAGAATACGTCTTCGGCTTCTTGGGCGCTCTATACGCGGGCATGGTGCCGATTCCGCTATATGACCCCAACGAACCGGGGCACTCGGACCACCTCAAGGCCGTATTTGGTGACTGCGAACCGTCCATCGTGGTGACTAACCGCGTATCGGCGGCGGCAGTGCGCACGTACTTTTCCGCTCAACGCGAGCGCCCGCGCATCATTTCCCTCGACGCCCTTCCTGATTCTTTGGCTTCCTCCTGGACTCCTGTGGAGGGAACCGCAGAAGACACTGCCTTCCTGCAGTACACTTCCGGTTCCACCCGCACCCCGGCCGGCGTGGAGCTCACCAATCGCGCGATTATTACCAACGTGGCGCAGATCTTCCAGGCACTGCAGCTGCAGATGCCTGCCCGCATCGTTTCTTGGCTGCCGATGCACCACGATATGGGTATCATCCTTGCCGTATTCGTCACCATTTTGGGCCTCGACTTCGAGATGATGACCCCGCGCGATTTCATCCAGCACCCGGATCGCTGGGTCCGGCGCCTCACCGCGGGCAAGCAAGCCACCTATGCCGCCATCCCGAACTTTGCCTTGGAACTCGCCGCTCGCCATGCCAAGGATGCAGATTTCTCGCACGTGGGCGGCATCATTATCGGTTCCGAGCCGGTGACCGAATCGGCCGTGGACTCCTTCCTCGAAGCCTTCAGCGTGGACCGTTCCGTACTGCGCCCGTCCTATGGTCTGGCAGAAGCGGCGCTTATTGTGTCTACCCCGCAAACTGACAAGCGCCCGGTCATCTCGCACTTTAACCGCGCGGAGCTAGCCGCAGGTCGCGCCGTCATCGAGGATAAATCCGATGACACCGTCGCTTACGCCTCCAATGGACAGTGCGTTCCGCACCAGCACCTCGCCATTGTGGATCCGGAAACGCGCGCCGAGGTAAAGGACGGCGTTATCGGAGAAATCTGGGTCCACGGTCCCAACATGGCCACCGGCTACCTCAACCGCCCAGAGGAAACCGCTGCGACCTTCCGCAATACCCTGGGTGAGCGTCAACAGGATGGCCTGCCGGAAGACGATTACTGGATGGCCACCGGAGACTTGGCGGCCATCGTGGATGGGGAACTGTATATCACCGGCCGCCTGAAGGATCTCATCGTCATTGCTGGACGCAACCATTATCCGCAGGATATTGAGGGCACGGTGCAAGCCGCTTCCACGCAGGTTCGCCCGGATTCCGTCGCAGCCTTCTCCGTGGAAGGCAATGACTCTGAGTCCCTCGTCCTGCTGGTGGAGCGAGCCGATGATGCGCAGCCGTCCGGCGATGCCGAGGCCACCGAGGCCATTCGCACCGCGGTCACTGCCCACCATGGCATCACTCCGGATGACATCGTGTGGAAGGCGCCTGGCGAAATCAACCGCACGTCCTCCGGCAAGATTGCGCGCCGCGTAGCCAAGAAGAACTATGTGGGATTCTGATATATCGCTAACAAAGTGACAAAATATAGCGATATACCCCTACGCCATTTAGTATTTTTCCGTAACGAAAGACCTTTTTATGACCATCGAGCAACTGCGAGCATGGCTGCGTGACTGGGTCGCCCAGGCCACCGGTGTTTCCGCCGAAGAGATCCTAGATTCCAAGCCTTTGGAAAATTATGGCCTCTCCTCGCGGGATGCTGTAGTGCTATCCGGCGAGCTGGAAAACCTTCTGGGCACCCGCCTCGATGCCACCGTGGCATATGAGTATCCCACCATCGAGCTGCTGGCGGACCGCCTGCTGAACGCACCTGCGGCGCCCCAACCAGAAGAGCACGCCCCGCGGATCGCGCAGGGATCCGACGTTGCGGTCATTGGTCTTTCCGGCCGCTTCCCGGGCGCCAAGAACGCCCAAGAGTTCTGGTCTATGTTGGCGGAATCCCGCGCAGGCACCGGCCCGTTGCCAGTGGGCCGGTGGTCCGAGTACTCCGCCGATCCGGTCATGAGTGAGAAGGTCGCTCAGCAGAATACCGATGGCGGTTACCTTGAAGATATCGCCTCCTTTGACGCGGAATTTTTTGGCCTGTCCCCACTTGAGGCCGCCAATATGGATCCCCAGCAGCGCATCCTATTGGAGCTGGTGTGGGAAGCGCTAGAAAACGCCGGTATTCCCGCCAATGAGCTGCGTGGCACGCAGACCGGCGTGTATATGGGATCGACCAATAATGACTACGGCATGCTCATCGGCGCGGATTCCGCCGAGATGCACCCGTATGCGCTAACTGGCATTTCTTCTGCTGTGGTGGCCAACCGTATTTCCTATGCCTTGGATTTCCGCGGCCCTTCCATCAACGTGGATACGGCTTGCTCCTCCTCCCTCGTGGCGGTGAACCAGGCGATGAAGGATCTGCGCACGGGAAGCGCGGACGTGGCGCTGGCCGGCGGCGTGAATATTCTGGCCGCCCCGCATGCGTCCACGGCGTTCTCGGAGTTGGGCGTTACCTCTCCAACGAGCGCCATTCACGCCTTTTCGGATGACGCCGATGGCATCGTGCGTGCCGACGCCGCCGGCGTCCTCGTGCTCAAGCGCTTGGAGGACGCGGAAGCGGACGGCGACGATATCCTCGCCGTCATCAAGGGCTCGGCCGTCAACTCCGATGGCCACTCCAATGGCCTGACCGCCCCGAACCCGGAGGCACAGGAGGATGTGCTGCGCCGCGCCTATGCTGATGCGGGCGTAAATCCACAGGACGTGGACTATATCGAGGCCCACGGCACCGGCACCATTCTGGGCGATCCGATCGAGGCCTCCGCCCTAGGCCGCGTGCTCGGCGCGGGGCGTGGGGTCGATACTCCTATTTTGCTCGGCTCGGCCAAGACCAATATCGGTCACTCCGAATCCGCCGCGGGCGTGGTAGGCCTCATTAAGGTCATCCAGGCCATGCACAATGACGTGATTCCGGCCAATATCAATTACTCGGCGCCGAACCGCTATATCGATTTCGAGGCCGAGCACCTCGAGGTAGTCGAGGATCCACGCGAGTGGCCCGAGTACTCCGGCCACAAGGTCGCTGGCGTATCCGGCTTTGGTTTCGGCGGCACCAATGCACACGTTGTGCTCACCGATTACCGCGGCACCCCGGCCGAGCGCGAGCCCCAGCTTTCCACCGAAACGGTGGCGTTGCCGGTCTCTGGCCTATTGCCTTCGCGCCGGGCGCGCGCTGCGGCCCTGTTGGCAGACTTCATTGAGGCGGAAAAGCCCGCGCTTGTCGACGTCGCCCGAACTGTCGCCCGCCGCAACCACTCCCGTTCCCGCGCCGTCGTGACGGCTAGCTCCACCGAGGAAGCGGTCAAGCGTCTGCGCCAGGTAGCTGAGGGCAAGGTTTCCGTTGGCATCGCCGCTGCGGATTCCCCGCAGGTCCCGGGCCCAGTATTTGTTTACTCCGGTTTCGGATCCCAGCACCGCAAGATGGCCAAGGACATGATTGCGCTCTCGCCGCAGTTCAAGGCCCGCTTGGAAGAGCTCGATGCCATCGTGGACTTTGAGTCCGGCTGGTCCATCCTGGATATCGTCAACGACGACGCCCAAACCTATGACACCGAGACCGCCCAGGTAGCCATCACCGCTATCCAGATTGCATTGACGGACTTGCTTGCTTCCTTTGGCGTGCGCCCAGCCGGCGTGATGGGCATGTCCATGGGCGAGATTGCTGCGGCCTATGCCGCAGGTGGCATCTCCGCAGAGGACGCCATGGTTATTGCCTGCCACCGCGCGCGGCTGATGGGTGAGGGTGAGGCGTCGCTAAGCGATGCCGAGCAAGGAGCCATGGCCGTCGTAGAGCTCTCGGCCGAGGATATTGCCGCGCTCGACGGCAATATCGAACCCGCCGTGTATACCGGACCCGGTATGACCACCGTGGGCGGCCCCCGCCAAGAGGTGCTGGACCTGGTGGAAAAGCTCGACGGCGAGGGCAAGTTCGCCCGTGCGCTCAATGTGAAGGCCGCCGGGCATACCTCGGCCGTGGACCCCATCCTGGGCGAGCTGCATGCAGCCATCGCCGGCATGGAAGCCAAGCCGCTGCACACCCCGCTGTTTTCCTCCGTAGATAAGGGCGAGGTTTATCGTCCTGGTACCACCGTGCACGATGAGGATTACTGGCTGCGCATGACCCGCCACTCGGTCTACCTGCAGGATGCCACCGAGGCGGCCTTCAACGCCGGCCACACCCAGCTGGTAGAAATCTCGCCGAACCCGGTAGCGCTGATGGGCCTCATGTCCACCGCCTTCGCCGTGGGCAAGGCCGATGCCCAGCTGCTGTATGCGTTGAAGCGCAAGGTGGAGCCCACCGAGTCCTTGCTGGATCTGCTCAGCAAGCTTTATGTTGCCGGCATGCCGGTAGATTTTGGCGCGGTCTTTGGCTCTGGTGCGCGCGTAGAGGCGCCCTATACCCAGTTCAACCGTCAGCGCTTCTGGACCAACGCGCGTCCGTCGGCCGGCGTATCCGGCCTGCCGGGCGCACGCGTCAACCTGCCAGAGGGAAAGGTGGCCTTCTCTACCAATGCGGACCAGGCACCTTCCGCGCTGGCCATCGTGGAGGCCGCGGCCGAGGCTGTCAAGCCTGGGGCGCGCATCATCGCTACCGAGGAGCATGCCGATCTGCCACCGCGCGGTGAGGTCACCACGGTGGTAAGCCAGTCCATCGGTGGCATGTCCGTGGCCGTCTACGCTGTCCGGGGTGCGCAGACCGAGCTTTTGGCGGAAGGCTTTGCCTCCGCCTTGGACTTGGGCGTGGCGCCCATCCCGGGCGTGGCCGATGTGCCTGAAAGCGAGCCTGCAGCAACCGCAGAAGTTGATGCCGTGCGCTGGGATCCCGCGGAGGAAACCGTGGAAGACCGTCTCGCGCTCATCGTGTCGGAATCCATGGGCTACGACGTCTCTGACCTACCGCGCGAGCTGCCGCTCATTGACTTGGGCCTGGATTCCCTGATGGGCATGCGCATTAAGAACCGCGTGGAAAATGACTTCCAGATTCCGCCGCTGCAGGTGCAGGCGCTTCGCGACGCCTCTTTGGCCGACGTCATTGCCATGGTGGAAGAGGCCGTAGCCGGCGGCAGTGTGGATACCAGCGACATTGCTTCTGCGGACACCCCTGCACCAGAAGAAGACGAACCCGGCCAGGGCGTCGGCGTTGCCCCGCGCGATGCCTCGGAGCGCATGGTCTTTGGCACCTGGGCCACCTTTACCGGTAAGGCAGCTGCGGGCGTTACCTCGGCGCTGCCTGAGGTAAGCGATGAGGTAGCGACCCAGATCGCCGAGCGCCTCACCGAGCGTGCCGGCATCGAGGTCACCGCCCAGCAGGTCCACGAGGCTGAGGCGCTAGAGACTTTGGCCGACCTCGTCCGGGAAGGATTGGAGACCGAGGTAGAAGGCAATATCCGCGTCCTGCGCGAGTCTGATGGTCCTGCCGTATTCATGTTCCACCCAGCTGGCGGCACCACTGTGGTCTACCAGCCACTGACGCGCCGCCTGCCTGAGGACGTCGCAGTCTACGGCGTAGAGCGCATTGAGGGCTCGCTGGAGGAGCGCGCCGAGGCTTATATCGAGGACATCCTGCACTACGCTCGCGGCCGCAAGGTCGTGCTCGGCGGATGGTCCTTCGGTGGCGCGCTGGCCTACGAGGTGGCCTATCAGCTGCATCAGCGCACCCAACGCGGTCAGGATTCGGCGGACGTGGCGTTCATCGCGCTACTGGATACCACCCAGCCGTCGAACCCAGCGCCGGATACCCCGGAAGAAACCCGTGCCCGGTGGGAGCGCTACGCGGCATTTGCTAAGAAGACCTACGGCCTGGATTTCGAGCCGCCGTACGAGATGCTTGAGACCATGGGCGAAGATGCGCTCATGACCATGTTGGCGGAGTTCCTCGCTACTACCGACGCCTCCGAGCACGGTCTTGCCGCCGGCGTACTGGAGCACCAGCGTGCTTCCTTCGTGGATAACCAGATTCTGGCCAAGATCGACTTCCATCGCTGGGCCGATGTCACCGTGCCGGTTCTGCTTTTCCGTTCCGAACGCATGCACGACGGTGCGATTGAGCTGGAGCCGCGCTACGCTGAGATTGACCCCGACGGCGGTTGGGGAGTTATCGTTAAGGATCTAGAAATTGTGCAGCTGCAAGGTGATCACCTTGCAGTGCCCGACGAGCCGGCCATCGGCATCGTGGGCAAGCATATGGACGAATGGATCGAGGAGAAGATACGTGGCGGCCAAGCAGACAACCGCTGAGAAACTCGCTGACCTGCGGGAGCGTCTGGACAAGGCGCAGGACCCAGGCAGTGAGCGCTCCCGCAAGCGCCGCGACGAGGCTGGGCGCACCACGCCTCGTCAACGCATCAATGAATTGCTAGATGAGGGTTCCTTCGTCGAAACCGGCTCCTTGGGCAAGACCCCAGGTGACCCTGACGCCATTTATTCCGATGGCGTGGTCACCGGTTATGGCCGCATTTCCGGCCGCCCAGTGTGTATCTACGCCCACGATAAAACCGTCTACGGCGGCTCAGTCGGCGTGACCTTTGGTAAGAAGGTCACCGAGGTCATGGACATGGCCATCAAGATTGGTTGCCCGGTCATCGGTATTCAGGATTCCGGCGGCGCCCGCATTCAGGATGCAGTCACCTCGCTGGCCATGTATTCCGAGATTGCCCGCCGCCAGCTCCCGCTGTCCGGCCGCAGCCCGCAGATTTCCATCATGATGGGCAAGTCCGCCGGTGGCGCCGTCTATGCTCCTGTGACCACGGACTTTGTCATTGCCGTGGACGAGGAAGCGGAAATGTATGTCACCGGCCCGAACGTCATCCGTGAGGTTACCGGTGAGGACATCACCTCCGCCGAGCTGGGCGGTGCTCGCCAGCAGGAGCTCAACGGTAATGTCTCGGCGGTCGTCCCTTCCGAGGACGACGCCTTTGATATGGTCCGCGATCTCCTCGATCACCTGCCGCTGACCTGTTTTGATGAGGCGCCGGAGTTTGCTGCGCCTGCCGACGCCGAAGTGGCCGAAGACGAAGAGCTCAACGCCTTCATGCCGGATGACACCAATGCTGGCTACGACATGATGGACTTGTTGACCCAGCTGGGCGATGACGAGGATCTCATCGAGATTCAAGAGAACTTCGCGCCCAATATGATCACCGCCTTTGGCCGTATCGATGGCAAGACCGTTGGCTTTGTGGCCAATAACCCCATGCACCTTGCGGGCTGCATTGATGCCGACGCCGCCGATAAGGGCGCGCGCTTCATCCGCATCTGCGATGCCTACAATATTCCGCTGGTCTTCGTAGTGGATACCCCGGGCTACCTGCCGGGCGTGGAACAGGAAAAGGTGGGACTTATCCACCGCGGCGCCAAGTTTGCCTTCGCCGTGGTGGAAGCCACCGTGCCGAAGGTCTCGCTCATCGTGCGCAAAGCCTACGGCGGTGCCTATGCGGTGATGGGCTCGAAGAACCTGACCGGTGATATCAACCTGGCGTGGCCGACCGCGCAGATCGCCGTGATGGGCGCGGCCGCTGCCGTGGTGATGATCGCCGGTAAGCAGCTCGAGGCCGCCGAGACCCCGGAACAGCGCGAAATGACCAAGAAGATGTTCATGGACTTCTATGATGAGACCATGACCGCTCCTTATGTTGCGGCCGAGCGCGGCTATCTAGACGCTATGATTCAGCCGAATCAGTCCCGCTTGGCGCTCCGTCAGGCACTGCGCCAACTGGCCACCAAGCAGGAAAGCGATCTGCCGAAGAAGCACACTATTGCCCCGATGTAATGCCTTGTGCTTGGATAGCATATAAAGAGCTAATCCTAGTGAAGGAGTTATCTATGATTTTGTCTAGCGCTGTGGACATCGTCAGCGAACTTATCGGTTTCATCGTCGATATTCTCAATCAGGCAGGCGTACCGGTAATCTCCAAGTAAGTGGAGCAAAAAATAAGGAGGGTTAAACCCTCCTTATTTTTATTTGCGGGCGAAAAGCCGCCAGCCAAAGAAAAATAGTGCGGACATCACCGTCGCTACGATAAGGAAGCTCCAGTGCGGCAGGCGGCCGTTGACGAGCATCCACAGCGCCATGCCGCCCACGACGGCGCCTAGCCAGACGATGCCGCCTTCCTTCCACTTGCCTTGCGCTTTGGTAGCCAGGATGATGGCCCAGCCGATAAGCGCGCCTACGGCCCAGGGCCAAAAGGCATCTACCCAGGTGGAAAAGCTCAATCCGCCGTGGGCGAGGCGGGCAGCCACGGCGAAGAGCATCAGGGCGATGATATCGATAATGGGAGCGATTCTCATGCGTTTTCCTTTCGGTTCAAGGCGGCGTAGGTAATGCCCTTGCGGGCATAGTGCCAGAAGTAGATTAGCCAGCCAATGATGGTGATCAAGGCAAAGGAGATAAGGCGGTAGATGATGGCCGCGCCGGTAGCGTCCACCGCGGTCATGCCCGTGGCCACCAGAGTGGCGATGATGGCGGCTTCCACCGTGCCGAGGCCGGCCGGCGTGACCTGAGCAGAGCCGGCCAGCTTAGCGGTGAGATAGGCCAGCGCCACGCCGGCCATCGTCGTGGTGTCCTCGCCAGCGTGCAGGGCGGGCAGGTGGCCGGTAACGGCCCACACGCAGCCCCATAGCGAGACCATGTCGATCAGGCGGTTGGCCAAAGAGTAGAAGGACACCCAACCGAATTGGCGGCGGGTAAGGTGAACTTCCTCCAGATTCTTGACCTGGTCCAAGAGGGCTTCGCGCTTGGAGCCCTTAATGAGCTTTTGGCGGTTGAGCCAGCGCATGATGGTATCCGGATGATTGGTCAGCCAGAAGAGGCCGCCAGAAAGCGCCAGCATGAGCACCAAGGTGCCGATGAGGGACCAGAGCGCCATATCCGCGTTCAGAAAGAGCACGCCGCCCAAGCCGATGAGCACGAGCCACATCGTGGAAATGGCAGAGGACAGCACGAAGAACCAGCCGCACAGCATGACGGACGCGCCCCATGTGCGCTGCACGTAGAAGGTGAGGATGGCGGAAAAGGCCGGGCCAGCCGGAAGAGTGGTGGACCAGGCATTAGCGGCCAACGTCAGTGCTGCGGTTTCTGCGGCCGGCACCTTGATGCCGCCGGCTCGAATGAGCAAGCGCATGACCTCGCCCATGGCGAGTACCGCCATGATGGATGCGAGGATCACCAGTGCTATCGCGGCCGGGTTGGAATGAGACAGCCGCGAGAAGCCTTCGCGCAGGAAGTCCAGCTCATCGCGGAAGACATAAACCAAGACCAGCAGGACGATGAGCGAGGCGATGAGGCGCAGCCAATTCTTCACTTACTTACCCCCTTCGAGGCGTTGTTTGAGTTCAGTGAAGGGAACAGTCTTGCCGCGGTGCGTCGCACCGCCAGTCAAAGTGGTGGTGGCGTGGCGCAGCCAGCTAGGGGCCCACCAGTTATCCTCGCGCAGCAAGTGCATGACGGCCGGAACGAGGAGCATGCGGACAATGGTGGCGTCGATAAGCAGGGCAAAAATCATGCCGTAGGCAATGTATTTCATCATCACGATATCGGAGAAGCCGAAAGCGCCGGAGACCACGATCATGATGAGCGCCGCTGCGGTAATAATGCCGCCGGTATGCGCGGTGCCGGCCGCAATAGACTCGTCGGTGGAAGCACCGCGTCGGCGGGCCTCCACCATGCGGGAGACCAAAAAGACCTCGTAATCGGTGGACAGGCCGTAGACAATGGCGATGATGAGCACCAAAATCGGGCTCATGAGCGGGCCGGGCGTGAAGTTGAGGATGTCCGAGCCCAGGCCGGCAACGAACATTAACGTCAGGATGCCCAGCGTTGCGCCCAAGGTCAGCAACGTCATCACAATGGCCTTGAGCGGCAGTACAAAGGAGCCGAAGACTAGGGCCATGAGCAGGAATGTAGCCAGCACCACGTAGAGCGCCATCCACGGCAGCGTGTGGAAGAGTGCATCGAGGGACTCCACCTCCATGGCGGGAGTACCGCCCACGTAGAGGTTCACACCCTCAGGGGCCTTGACCTTTTCCAGTTCGTGCACAATCTTCGCGTAATCATCGCGGTCTTCAATGCCGGCGGAAAGGACGGTAGTGCCGTCCTTGGTGGCAGTCGTCGGCGCCATGGGCTCGGTGAGGCCGTCGAGGCCGCGGACCTGCATGACGACGTCGACAAGCTGCTGGTTCGAGGCATTTTCTACCACGAGCTTGACCGGCTCCGTGCGGAAGGCCGGGAACTCTTCGTTGAATTTATCCTGTGCCACGCGGGTGTCCTGGTCAGGCGGCAGGTAAGACTCGTTGATGCCGCCAAAGGTGATGCTCATAATGGGCAGGGTCAGGGCAATGAGCAGGCCGCATACCGCGATGGTCAGCCCGCGGGCATGGCGCATGGCCCAGCGCGGGAGCTTATACCACCAGGTGTCCTGAATAGTGCGTGCCGTCCGCGAGGTGCGGCGCACGGACCAGGTATCGATCTTGGGGCCGAGCATGCCAAAAATGGACGGCAGCACGGTGACCGAAAGGAGCGCGGCCAAGCCGACTGCAGAAATGGATCCATAGGCCACGGATTTCAGGAAGGCCTGGGGGAAGAGGAAGAGGCCGGAAAGCGCAACGGCGACCATGGCCGCGGAGAAAACCACGGTTTGGCCGGCGGTTGCGGTGGTGGTGGCCACCGCCTCCTCCGTGGAGCGGCCCTTGTCCAGCTCTTCGCGGAAGCGCGAGACCATAAAGAGTCCATAATCGATGGCTAGGCCAAGCCCCAGCAGCGTGACGACGGCCTGGGCAAAGACATTGACCTGCGAGAAGCCGGCCAGGATGGACAAGATGCCCAAAGAGCCCAAGATGGAGAGGCCGCCGACCACCAGCGGCATGCAGGCCGCGACGACGGAGCCAAAGACCACCAGCAGGAGAATACCTACCAGTGGAAGGGCGGCCTTTTCGGCGCGGGAAATATCGTGGGACATTCCCTCATCCAAGGCATCAGCAACCGCCGTGGCACCCGCAATCTCCACCGGTGCGGTGGTATCCGTGAGAGCGCCCTCGATGGCGCGGAAATCCTTCAGCGTCTGCTCGTCATCGCCTTTCAGGCCGATGGAGGCGAAGGCCAGCGAATGATCAGCATTGACCAGGTTCGGGTTCTTCGTGTCGAAGTAGCTGGTCACGGAGTCAATCTGGTCCGGATACTCCGATTTCAACTGCGCCAGGTGCTGCTTGGCAGCATCGAAGTTCTCATCGGGGGAATGGAAGAGCAAGATGACATCGCCGGAGTTATCGCGGCCGAATGCTTCCTGCTCGATCTGGGCCGCGCTTGTCGACGCCGCATTGGGATCCTCCCAGCCCTCCTGGCTCATGCGGTCATCGAGCTGCAAGCCAAAGCCGATGAAGAGCGCAAGGATTGCGGCGACGATGACGGCGGGGATGAGCCGGCGGTGCGCATAGGAAAAACGTCCCCATTTTTCAAACATTGGGGCAGCCTCCTAGCGGTTATTAAGCAGCGCAGCCAGGGGACGGAATGGCTGCAGCCATGCACCACCCTCGGGCAGGTTATCCAGGTTCACGCGCGGTAGCGGCTCGCGGAATACACCCTCGATATCTTCCAGGTCCACAAAATTGATATCTGCGTGGCCTACGGCCCACGCGGCATGCTCATGGAAACCGAGGACCGTCACCGGAAGGCCTGCCGCGATGAGCTCTTCCAAAGGTTCCTGGAAATTCTGGCCATCGGCGGAGGCAACAATCACGCCGGCTAGATCATCACGGAGGCTTTCGATGTGGTCAAGCATATCCGGATCCACGTCATCATCTTCGTGGATCTTGGGCTTGGCAAAAACGCCGAAGCCTACGTTGCGGATGGCTTCAACCCATGGGCGGATGACATCGGCGCCGCCCGGGGTGACATTAGTAAAGACATCGGCGCGCGGCTCCGCATCAACGTCCTGGGCAAGGTGTACCAGCCAGCGGCCGATGGCGTCGAAGCGCGGGCGGTGTGCAGCGGTGGGGCGGCCACCGAGCAGGGAGCCTAAGCCCATGTCCATATTGGGCGCATCCCAGACAAGTAGGTAGGTGCTCATTTATTTCTTCTCCCAGAGATACTCCGTGATGACGTGTTCTTTATCTAGGCCCTTGCCCTCAAACTTGGTGATGACCTGACGGTCCACCAACTGCGGGCACTCTGGCCACGGCCAGCCCTTGTAATCCAGGCTCGGCTCTACGTCCACAAGCTCATCGATCCACTCGGCGTATCCGGCATGGTCGGTAGCAACGTGCAACACGCCGCCCTTCTTCAGGCGGGAAGCAAAAAGATTGAGTGTGCCCGACTGGATGATTCGGCGCTTGTGGTGGCGGGCCTTTGGCCAGGGATCCGGGAAGAAGACGCGGATGCCATCAAGAGACTCCGGGGCAAACATGCGCACCATGACCTCGATGCCATCGCCGCGAATCATGCGGATATTGTCGATGCCCTCGCGCTCGACCTGGCCCAGTAGCTTGGCCAAGCCCGGCTTGTAGAGTTCGACGGCGATGATATTGGTATCGGCTTCTTTCGGCGCCATGGCGGCGGTAGAGGTACCCGTGCCGGATCCGATTTCCACGATGGTCTTGGCGCCGCTGCGGCCAAACCAGGCGTCGAGGTCAATGACCTCGTCTTCCAGTGTGCGGCCTAGTTCTGGCCAGCGCTTTTCAAAAAGCTCATGCTGATTTTCGGTCAGCGTGCCGCGGCGGAAGGTGACGTTGCCTAGGCGTGGGTAGTCGAGCTCGTTGTTGAATACGGCATTGAAGTCGGTCTGTGGTGGGCGACCTGGAGGCATTTCTCCAGCGCGGGTGTTTTGAGAGTTATCTGTGTTATTCATTGCGGCCTATTTTTCCCTGCTTAGCCCTGTCAAGCAATACGCCGCGCCGTGGGTCACGTGTGGCGAGGGCAATCCGGGTATAACCAGTGGTCCCGGTTGGGGGTGGAAGATGATCGTTTTGATTGCCGCTGGGGAGGGTAATAGACCCCCAGACAGGGGGATGAGAAAAGGCGATTTTTAACACAGTATCTGTGGTTGCGCTTGGTGAAGTTCTGGTAAACGCGGTGGATATAACCGGTGTGGCAAAATCTGCGCAAATTATTCGGACAAGCACGTTAATCTTGAGGTGGAAGGCACAGTTGGGGATTTATTTCCCCAATTTTCACACCCACCCTCAGGAGAATTACTAATGACCGCCACTATCCCAGGGCTCGTCGGAGAGCTGCCGACTAAAAACGAAAAGCTTATCGGCTGGATCAGCGAGAACGTTGAGCTTTTCCAGCCGGACCAGGTGGTCTTTGTAGACGGCTCCCAGGACGAGGCTGACCGTTTGGCCGCAGAGCTGGTGGAAAAGGGCACGCTTATCAAGCTGAATGAGGAAAAGCGCCCTAATTCCTACCTGGCTCGCTCCAATCCTTCCGACGTTGCCCGTGTGGAATCCCGCACCTTCATCTGTACTGAGAATGAAGACGGCGCTGGCCCCACCAATAACTGGGCACCGCCAGCTGCGATGAAGGAAGAAATGACGGAGGCATTCCGTGGCTCCATGAAGGGCCGCACCATGTACGTGGTTCCCTTCTGCATGGGTCCGATTAGCGATCCGGAACCAAAGCTGGGCGTGCAGCTGACTGACTCCGCCTATGTGGTGCTCTCCATGCGCATCATGACCCGCATGGGTGCGGAAGCCTTGGACAAGATTGGTGTCGACGGCGATTTCGTCCACGCCCTGCACTCCGTGGGTGCCCCGCTAGAGCCAGGCCAGGAAGATGTTGCGTGGCCGTGCAATGACACCAAGTACATCACCCAGTTCCCTGAAACCAAGGAAATCTGGTCCTACGGTTCCGGATACGGCGGCAACGCCATCCTGGCGAAGAAGTGCTACGCGCTGCGCATCGCTTCTGTCATGGCCAAGGAAGAAGGCTGGATGGCTGAGCACATGCTCATCCTGAAGCTCACCAATCCAGAAGGTAAGAAGTACCACGTTGCAGCCGCCTTCCCCTCGGCGTGCGGCAAGACCAACTTGGCCATGATTACCCCGACCATTCCGGGCTGGAAGGCTGAGGTCGTCGGTGACGATATTGCCTGGCTGCACCTGCGCGAGGACGGACTTTACGCAGTTAACCCGGAAAACGGTTTCTTCGGTGTGGCCCCTGGCACCAACTACGGTTCCAACCCGATTGCCATGCAGACCATGGAGCCAGGCAACACCATCTTCACCAACGTTGCGCTTACCGACGACGGCGATGTCTGGTGGGAGGCAATGTCCAAGGAGGCACCAGAGCACCTCATCGACTGGACCGGCGAAGACTGGACTCCGGAATCTTCTACAAAGGCAGCGCACCCGAATTCTCGTTACTGCGTCCCGATTTCCCAGTGCCCGAGCGCCGCTCCGGAGTACGACGACTGGCAGGGCGTGAAGATCGACGCCATCCTCTTCGGTGGCCGCCGCAAGACCACCGTTCCACTGGTAACCCAGGCCTTTGACTGGAACCACGGCACCATGATTGGTGCCCTGTTGGCTTCCGGCCAGACCGCTGCAGCAGAGGGCAGCGTTGGCACCCTGCGCCACGACCCGATGGCTATGCTGCCGTTCATTGGCTACAACGCTGGTGACTACTTGCAGCACTGGATCGATATGGGTGAAAAGGGTGGCGACCGCATGCCGTCTATCTTCCTAGTTAACTGGTTCCGCCGTGGCGACGACGGCCGCTTCCTGTGGCCGGGCTTCGGCGAGAACTCCCGCGTGCTCAAGTGGATCATTGACCGCATTGAGGGCAACGTTGAGGCCGAGGAAACCGTCGTGGGCCACACCGCTCGCGCCGAGGATATCGACCTCCAGGGCATCGACTTCGATATCGAGGACGTTCGCGCCGCTCTTGCCGTCAACCCGAAGGACTGGGAAGGCGATATGCAGGATAACGCCAGCTACCTCAACTTCCTGGGCTCCCGCGTGCCGTCCGAGGTGTGGGACCAATTCCACGCCCTGAAGGAGCGCGTAGAAAACGCCTCCTAAGCACTAGGCTCAGCCAACCCCCAGCGCGTTGAACTGCTCCCCATTAGTTGGACTGAGAAATCAGTTTCCGATTAGTGGGGAGTAGTTTTCATTGAGAGCTCGAAGTTTGGTGAGTGAGCATCAGCGGGAGCAGTTGGTTGAACTATTTGAGCAAGGCGTGGGCTATCGTGCCGCTGCTACTGCTCTTGGTGTCTCCACATACGCCGCCCGTATGCTCTGTCGTCGGTTTAAGCTGCATGGCAGACTATGTCTTGTGGAAAAACCGACTAAGCAGCAGTATTCGTTCGAAATCAAGAAGGAAGTTGTCCAACGCCACCTTTCTGGTGAGACAGCGATGAATCTTGCGCGCGAGTTTGGCCTGTCATCAGAGAAGCTGGTCGGCGGATGGTCGAGGAAATGGCGTAAAGGTGGCGATGAGGCACTAAAACCGAAGCCGAAGGGCAGGCCCAAGGGTTCGGGCACGCCGAAGCCGCTCTCGGAGGA
>NZ_JASPIX010000010.1:0-82154 GCF_030229735.1 Corynebacterium sp. MSK074 | reverse complement strand
CTAGCCGTGGCTTACCCCAACCGATTCGCGGATTACTTGTAAACCAAGCCCCCGCACACAAAGAAACGGACACTCTCGCCCTCGGCAGTCAAGGAAAAGGACCCCGGTTTAGAGGAACTGACAAAACCTATTTTTCTTGCATTGAACACTGCCCATCGTGTCCGGTCCTCCACAACTGATCTGCTCTTGAGCTGGCGGTGAGCTTGTCCTGGAAAGTCCACTTCAGCAATTTCTTGAACGCGTTCGAATAGCTCAGGATAAGAGACGATTGTCGAACCCCGCATCGTTTCTAAGACGACGGGAAGAACGGTTCTCCAAGAAAAAGATTGCTGCGGGGTAGTCATCAGTGCATCCTTAGAAATTCGAGTAGGGGAATTTCAATGATAGTAGGACAGCTCTCTATTTGAGACTTGTCCATCTCTGAAGATTTGGGCTGCCTAAAATTAGAAGTGAACAACCCCAACCCAAGGAGCCACCATGAACCAGCACAGTTTCCGCCACATCGTAGTGATGGGAGTATCCGGCTCGGGAAAGACAACGGTGGGGGAGGCGCTGTCGCCGTTGGTAGGTCTGGAGTACCGCGATGGCGATGATATGCATCCGCAGGCCAATATCGACAAGATGGCTGCTGGAATACCGCTCAATGATGCGGACCGGGAGCCGTGGTTGAAGCAGATTGGTCAGTGGCTGGCGGATAGGCCAGAAGGTGCGATGGTGGGCTGCAGCGCGCTGAAGCGCAAGTACCGGGATCTGATTCGCGAGTACTGCCCAGCCGTGGTGTTCGTTCACGTGCACGGCGACTTTGATGTGCTCCATGAGCGGATGCAGCACCGGCCGGGGCACTTTATGCCGGCGTCGCTCTTGCAGTCGCAGTTCGATACCTTGGAGCCGCTGGAAGAAGACGAAACTGGCCGCGTCTTTGATGTGACGCGGCCAGTCGAGGAGATTGCCCAGGAAGCTACTGCCTGGATAAAAGCTGGAGTCTAAAAGACTGCCGCTACTCCGTAGAGCACCAAGACCAGGGCGAAGCCGATTACGGAAATCAGCATTTGGTTGACCGTCCAGGTCTTCAGCGTGGTGACCGTATCCATGCCCATCAGGCGGCCGACGAGCCAGAAGCCGGAGTCGTTGACGTGAGAGCCGAAGACGGAACCGGCGGCGGTGGCCACGACGATAAGGGCGAGCTGTAGCTCATTGAATCCGCCGGCTTCCACGGCGGGAACCATGAGGGCGGCGGCCGTGGTTAGTGCCACGGTGGCCGAACCCTGTGCCAGGCGCAGCGCCACGGCGATGAGATAGCAGGCAAGGATAACGGGGATGCCAAGGCCGGAAAGGGAATCAGCCAGGGCGTCGCCAATGCCGGAGGTACGCAGAACGCCGCCGAACATGCCGCCGGCACCGGTGATGAGCACAACGGAACAGATGGGGCCAAGCGAGGAATCGATGAGCTTTTCCAGCGCGGTCTTGTCCACGCCACGGCGCAGGCCCAGGACTACGAGTGCGACCAGCACCGTGATAAGCAGCGCGATAGGTGTCTGGCCTAGCATGACAAAGAACCGCACCCACGCGGCGTCGGCATCGATGGTGCCATAGGACGCCAGGGCGTTGAGGCCGGTGTTGAAGAAGATGAGCACCATCGGGATGAGCAGGAGGGAAATCACCGTTGGGGCAGAGGCCGGCTTAAGCGGCTGTTCTTCCTCAGAAAGCACCGGGCCGGCGATGGCATCAGTAACCTTGAGGGGGAATTTCTTGCCGGATAGCAGGCCGAAGCGGTAGCCGGAAATATACCAGGTAGGCAGCGCAAGCAGCAGGCCAACGAGGAGGACGAGGCCAAGGTCAGCGCCGTAGAACTCACTCGCCGCCACAGGGCCTGGGTGCGGCGGCAGGTACACGTGCATGACAGAAAACGCACCGGCGGCCGGCAGACCGAAGGCCAGGACTGGACCGTCCAAACGGCGAGCAACGGCGAAGATAACCGGCAGCATCACAATCAGGCCGGCGTCAAAGAAGATGGGAAAGCCCATGATCAGCGAAGCCAGGCCGAGCGCAAGGGGTGCTTTGGATTCGCCGAAGTGGCGGACCATGGCGTCGGCAAGCGATTTAGCGCCACCGGAGGCTTCCACAAGCCGGCCAATCATGGCGCCCAGGCCCACCAGCAACGCCACCGAGCCCAGAGTGGAGCTAAAGCTTTCGGTCATGGTGGGCACAATGCCCTCGAGTGGAATGCCCGCGGCCAGCGCCGTGAGCGCCGAGACCACCAGCAGGGTGAGAAAAGCGTGGAGCTTGAAATAGATGACCAGCACCAAAATCACGGCGATGGCGGCCACCGCAATGCCTAGCAGCGGGCCGGTCGACAGGGTGGGTTCCCACGTATCCATAAAGCGGGCTCCTTTTCTTATGCAAACCTTTGAATAATGGAAACGTTAGCAGTGGTCCTGTGTGCCGCCTAAAGCAATCGGCTAAATGCGACCTACCCAACACGTAGACGGGTGAAGACAGAAAAATCCCCTAGGCACCGTACTGGGCCTAGGGGAAAGGGGGCGTCAGGCGATTTAGTCGAACTGTCCCTGAATGACAGCCGCCGCATCCAGCGGGGTCACGTGGTAAGAGATGGGGTTCTGGTTGGCGCCGGCCATGAGCGCGCCGGCGCAGGAGTGGCCCGCGCCCATCATGTGGCCCAGCTCGTGGGCGATGGTGCCCTGGACTGCCTCTGGGTACTGGGCATTAGGAATCTTGATGAAGACCATCTTGTGGTCCGGGTAGGCGGCGCCCTGGACGTAGCCGTTCGGGTCCGGCTTGTAGATGATGGCGACGGTGTCATCGTCAGCCTCGGAAGGCTTTACTTCCTTCAGGGAAGCCTTGCCCTTGAGGGCCTTGTTCCACTCGGCTACCGCGGCATCCAGCTGCTTGCGGTACGGGAAATCGCCGACCACCTTGTACTCCAGCACGCCGTCCTGGAAGTAGGGCTTTACGGAGTCCTCATCGTGGAGGATAGAAGGATCCGGGACCGGCTTGCCATCGTTAGCCAGCTTGGTGATGGTCTTGCAGGTGCCCGGGGAGATGAGGGAGCGAACTGGGTCGCTCTTAGCACTAGCGGCCGGTGCGGCGACGGTGCCGAGGATGGCGGAAGCGGCCAGGGTGGCGGCAGAAAGCTTCTTGAAAGAAGGCATAGGCAGTGAGTTACCTTTCGGTTGATTTTAAGGTTCGCAGAGTGCGATGTTCCCAGCAATATCCGTGGTAAACGGCGTTGTGTGGGTGTCTTATGCGTGCGAGCATATATCAGTTTCTTATTGTCTGCAAAGGGAAAAATAAGAAACTGAGGAACTTACTGCCTTTTACCGCCTTCTAGTTCAATCGCTCCCCAGTAGTGGTACTAAACAAATGCACGCGGTCCGGGTCGGGGGAAACGTAGAAAGTATCGCCCACCGCATAACGACCGCGGGCATCAACCAGGATGCCGGTCTGGCCACCCATCCGGGTCGAGGATTTGAGGACGCCGTCGGCGGAGCTGTTGCCGGCGGCGTCGTTAAGCTCGCCATAGACATAGGTCTGGTTGCCCAGCTCCTCGACGTGCGCGACGGTGAACTTTGCCCCGCCGTTGCCGGTATCGCTTAGCTGCCAGTCTTCCGGGCGGATGCCCACGGTAACGGTCTCCACGCCCTCAAAGTTGTAGTTGGCCAGATTGATGCGGGTAGAGCCGATGGTGAGCTCAGAGGAGTTATGGGTGAGGTCGTAGATATTCATCGCCGGGGAGCCAATGAAACCGGCGACGAAGACGTTCTGCGGGCGGTCATAAATGGTGCGGGTGGTATCCACCTGCTGCAAGACTCCGGCATTGAGAACGGCGACGCGGTCACCCATGGTCATCGCCTCGGTCTGGTCGTGGGTGACATATACGGTGGTGGTACCAAGGCGGCGCTGCAGGTTAGAGATCTGCGCGCGGGTGGAAACGCGCAACTTGGCATCCAGGTTGGACAGCGGCTCGTCCATGCAGAATACGGCCGGTTCGCGGACGATGGCGCGGCCCATGGCCACGCGCTGGCGCTGGCCGCCGGAGAGGTTTGCTGGCTTGCGGTCCAACAGGTCTTCCATCTGCAGGATCTTCGCCGCCTCGTGCACGCGTGATTGAATCTCGTCCTTGGGGACCTTGCGGTTTTCTAACGCGAAGGACATATTCTGCGCCACGGACATGTTGGGGTAGAGGGCATAGTTCTGAAAGACCATGGCCACGTCGCGGTCCGATGGGCTGACCCCGGTGACATCCTTGCCGCCGATGCGAATGGAGCCGCGGTCGGTGGGCTCGAGGCCTGCCAGCATGCGCAGGCTGGTGGACTTGCCGCAGCCGGATGGGCCGACGAGAACCAAGAATTCGCCATCGGCAATATCCAGGTTAAGGCGGTCAACGGCGGGGCGTTCCGCGTCCTTAGAGTAGATGCGGCTTGCGCCATCGAAGGTGACAGTAGCCATGGTTACCTTTCAGAAACTAGTGGGGGAAGGGGAGGGGCTGCGAGAGCCTACTTATTGATGACGGTCTTGACCTGATTGTCGTAGATGGACTGCAGGGTCTTCTGCAGATCGGTCAGCACCTTGGTGACGTCATCACGGTTGGTGACGATCTTTTCAAAGGCGCCGCCGATTTCCTGGTCCGCGCCGGGCAGGAAGACGCGGGCATTATCCTGTGGGCGTGTCTCAGGCAACTGCTTGATAGCGGTTTCGAAGTTCGGGTTGTCCTTCATGAACTTCTTCTGGCCCTCGTTGTCCACCGCGGTGGAGCGCACCGGCATGTAGCCCACGTTCTGGGACCAGTAGCAGGTGTTTTCCTCATTGGTGATGAAATCAATGAGCTTGATAGCAGCCAGCTGGCGGTTCTTGCTGATGCCAGCCGGGATGGCCAGACCGGCACCACCGGTGGGGCAGGCGCCGTCGCCAGTCGGGTTAGGCAAGAAGGCGGTGCCGAGTTCGAACTTGGCGGTATCGGTCAGACCCGCCAGGTCGCCGGTGGACAGGACGGTGGCGGCGGCGCGGCCGGTGCCGAACTCCATGGCCATGTCATTGCCCACGTAGGAGTAACCGTTCTTCTCATCCGTGATGTCCTTGAGCCACTCGACGGCCTTGATGGTCTTGTCATCGGTGAACTTCAAGTCCCACTCATCGGAGTAGGCGCCACCCTTGGACCACAGCGGGCCCTGGAAGATCCAGCCCAGGTAGTCCACGGCATCGCCCCAGCCGAAAGGCTTCATCTTGGAGTCCGCCTCGGCCAGCTTCTTGGACCACTCATCCATCTCGTCCCAGGACTTCGGGCCGCGGTCCGGCAGGCCGGCCTTCTTCCAAGCGTCCTTGTTGTAGTAGAACAGCGGCGTGGAGCGGGCGAAGGGGAGAGCAAAGTGGCCGCCATCGTAGTTGTAGTCCTCATAGAGCGGCTGCACATAGGTAGACAGGTCGATGCCTGCTTCCTTGGCAAGGTCGTCTACATTGGCGATCTGGCCGTTGATAGCAAAGTTGTACCACCAGACGTCAGACAGCACCACGATGTCCGGCAGGTCCTGGCCGGTGAGAGCGGCGTTGAACTTCTGTGCCGCTTCTTCGTAGTTCTTGCCGGCATCAACGAGGTTGACCTTGATGTCCGGGTTCTCCTTTTCAAAGCGGGAGATGATCTCCTTCTCAATATCCTTGGAGGTGCCCGGGTGGTTGGACCACCAGGTCAGTTCGGTGACTTCACCGTCGCCGCCCTTGTCGTTGCCACCCTGCGGGTTGGTGGAAGAGGTGCCGGCACAAGCGGCGAGTGCGGTTGCAGAAGCGGCCGTGGAGGCCAGGGCGAGGAATTTGCGGCGTAGCATGTAGTTCTCCTTAAAAAGCGTGGTTAAGGGGTGGAAAATAAAGCAAGCAGAAACGGCGAGCGTGGGTGGGGAAGAAGCCTTCTAACCCTTCACGGCGCCAGTGGTAAGGCCTTGAATCATGTACTTTTGCAAGGCCAGGAAGATGATGACCATCGGGATGATGGTGAGAATGGTGGCGGCCATTACCGGACCCCAGTTGGTCACGCCATCGTTGTTTTGCAGCATGGTCAGGCCCACCTGCAGCGGGGCGACGTCCTCCGTATCCGCCATGAGGAACGGCCACAGGTAGGTATTCCATTCATTGACCATGGTGATGACGGAGAAAGCAGTCAGCGTGGGCCACGAAACCGGTAGCAGCACTTTGGTCAGCAGGCGGATGGGGCCGGCACCGTCCATGCGGGCGGCTTCCACCAGCTCATAGGGCAGGGACAAAAAGTGGTTGCGCATCAAGAAGGTACCGAAGGCCACACCGGCTAGCGGCACGATGATGCCCACGAAGGTATTGCGCCAGCCCAAGGAATTGACCAGGGCGTAGTTGGAAATGACGGTGATTTCGCTCGGCACCATGAGCGAGGAAATCACCAGCAGGAAAACCAGATGGCGGCCGGGGAAGCGCAGGATGGCCAGCGCATAGGCGGAGATGACTCCCAGCACAATCTTGATGATGGACAGTGCCGCGGTAATGAGCACCGAGTTGCGCAGGTAGGTCCAGAACGGAACACGGGTGGTGGCATCGGAATAGTTCTCGGTCTCCCACACTGGCGGGAGCCAATTGACCGGGTCGGTATAAATATCGCCCTTGGCCTTAAACGAGGTCATCAGAATCCAAAACAGCGGCAGGCCAATGAGCAGCAGGACCGCTAGGATGCCCAGGTAGCCGCCGAGGAGCTTGGCGCGGCGGGTAGCGGGGGATTCATCCGTGACCATGTGAAGGGTAGAAGTAGCCATGTTGGGTTAACCTCGCTTATCCATGATGCGGACCTGGATCAGGGTGATGATGAGCAGGATGAGGAACAAGATGGTGGCGGCGGTTGCACCGTAGCCGGCGCGGAAGTTGACGAAGGTCTCGTTGTAGATCTGGAAGACCAGCGTCTGCGTGCCATTGCCCTGCGGGCCACCACGGGTCATGACGTTGATGATGTCGAAGACCTGCACGGAGTTAAGCAGCACCGTAATAGATAGGAAGAAGGTGGTATTGCGCAGCTGCGGCATGGTCACACGCCAGAATTTGCGCCAGCGTCCGGTGCCGTCGATAGCGGCAGCTTCATCCAATTCCTTATCTAGGCCCTGCAGCGCCGCCAAGTAGATGACGAAGGTATAGCCTAAGTTTTTCCACACAAAGGTAAAGGTCACCATGAACATGGCCCAGCCCGGTACGGCGTAGAAGTTGGGGGAGTCCACGCCGAACCAGCCCAAGAGTTCCTGGATGAGGCCAAAATTGGGGTCGAAGACGAATTGGAAGGCAATGCCAATGGCCGCGCCGGAGATGGCATAGGGGGCAAAGACCACCGAGCGCGCAAAGTTGCGGCCCTTAATGTTTTGGTTCAGCAGCAAGGCCAGCGCTAGGCCGATGACCATGGAGCCAATCACTGCGAAGAAGGTAAAGACCAGGGTGTTGAGCACGATGGTCTTCGTGTCATCGCGGCTAAACCACTCCACATAGTTATCCAAGCCCACGAAGGTGGAGGTGGGGCTGGAGATATTCCAATTGAAAAAGGAGAGGCGGATATTGTCCAGCAGCGGCCGGTAGGTAAATACGGCCAGCAGGATCAGGTTGGGAGCAAGCAGTGCTGCTGCCAGCAGCCATTCCTTGTGGCGGTTGCGCTTGGCCTTGCGGACAAGCGCCGCGGAATCACCGGGGCTTTCCGCGCGTGCGGGAGATGCGGTTGTAGTGCCGGCGCCACCGGCACCGAGAGAGTCTTCCTGAAAAGTCACTCGGTCAATCTAGGGCGGGCAGGTGACGCCCAGCTACACAGAAAACAAACTTCTGATGAATAGTAAGAAGCCGATGAGTTAAAGGTGGACGCGTCATCAAAGATTCAATAAAGCCGCAGCGTAACGGACTATGGTGCCAGTCGCAGCGCCGACCAACTATGTCCGGCATTACAAAGATGCCCCGCTTGCCGACGCCCACCTTCCTCCCACCCCACTACACTGGCCCCTACAATCCACCACGAGCCCACAGGAGGAAGCAATGTCTGTCCGTACTGTTTGCAGCAACTATGACTCCGTCAAGGTGTGGCAGGAGCCGCTGTATAAGGATCTGCACCAGCACCCGGAGCTGTCCATGCAGGAAGAGCGCACGCTGGGCATTATCAAGGACAAACTTGCCGATCTCGGCTTCCACCAAATTGAAGTAGGCGGCGGTGTGGTTGGTGTCCTAGAAAACGGTGCCGGGCCTACCGTCATGCTGCGCGCGGATTTCGATGCCCTACCGGTTGAGGAAGACACCGGCCTAGATTACGCCTCCACCGATACCGCCGTTGACCAGGAAGGAAACACGGTCCCCGTCATGCACGCCTGCGGCCATGATTCCCACGTCGCCAGCTTGCTGGGCATGGGCGCGCTCATGGCGCAGGCTACCGACCAGTGGTCCGGCACGCTGCAGCTCATTTTTCAACCGGGCGAGGAGATCGCCGCCGGTGCTCAGTCCATGGTGGATGACGGGCTTGTGGATAAGGTCGCCACGCCGGACGTAGTACTTGGCCAACATGTCTTTGCCAGCAACTTTCCCGCCGGCACCGTGGCGCTGGCCTCCGGTCCTTTCATGTCCACCGCGGTGAGTATGGACGTCAAGGTTTATGGCCAAGGTTCGCATGGCTCTATGCCGCACCTCAGCGTTGACCCCGTGGTACTGGCCAGCTCCATTGTCATGCGCTTGCAGACGGTCATCTCCCGCGAACTCAACCCCTCCGAATTCGGCGTGTTGACCGTGGGCGCCATCAACGCCGGCTCGAAAGCAAATATCATCCCCTTCGAGGCCAACCTGAAAATCAATGTGCGCGCCTATAGCGAGCAGGTACGCGATAAAATCACCGGCGCCATCGAGCGCATCGTCAATGCCGAGTGTCAGGCTGCCGGCAGCCCGCAGCCTGCCGAGTTCAGCTACCACGATTCCTACCCGCTTACCAGCAACGATGAGGGCACTACGGAACGCCTTAAGGAAACGTTTACGTCCTACTTCGGCCCCGACCGCGTCCTCGACGCTGAGCCCCTCACCGCCTCGGAGGACTTTTCCACCATCGCCCGCGCCTTCGGTGTTCCCTACTGCTTCTGGGTATTCTCCGGCCGCGAAGAAGAAAAGGATGTCCCCAACCACAGCCCTCACTTCGCCCCGCTGCTCCAGCCCACTCTGCGCACCGGCACCGAAGCCCTTATCGCCGCTGCGATGAGCTACCTAGGAAACAACTAACCGAAACGCAGCATTCGGCTCTGGGTCATGCATCGCTTTCCGACGCCCATTCCTTCCTCCACGCCCCAACCTGCAGACCCCTAAAACAGCTCCAACGCCCGGGCCTCGCTTGGGGCCACAGGGCGCTGGAACTGGTTCTCTCTATCTCTCTTGCGTTCTCTCGAACACGTAAATTAAAGATAACGCACTCGGCTGCCATAGGTATGGTATTTGCCTGTGAATATAGTGGCAATCATTTGGCGGAGGGTAAAAATGGCTCAATCAGCTTACGGGTATAAAGGTGGAGGCCTTTGGATTGCTGAACATGATTCACAAGAGGCTCCTTTTGCGTAAGATTCTAGGAATGCTACAAGCGCGCTATCGGGTTGGGGTCGATAAGTCTTTAGTTGTGCGCCATGAGCAAGGTCAGAGGAGGAGAGATGGCACAACAATTTGATCCAGAAATGCATCGGCAAATGGGCGTCGAGGCGGACGTTGTATTGCGGGTGGGAATGCTCCTAATGGGTGCCGGTACCTCTGGTTATCGCGTACTTAGAGGGATGAAACGGAGTGCGCGAGCATTGGGGTTTGACCATCTAGATGCCACAGTGGGTCTGACGCAGATTACCTGTACGTTTCACCGCGGCGAATACTTCCGGACGGTCATTGCTCGGCAACATTCGCCTGCAGTTGATGCCTCTCGGATTGAAGCCTTGGAAGATTTAACCCACAATCGCCTCTACGCAGGGATCACCGCTCAGGAATTAGCGGCGATGCTGGATACTATTGAGCATAATGTCAAAAAGCGCTGGGGCGGTCTAACTCTTTCTTTCGCGGCCGCGATCGCATGTGCGGCGTTTGCGTATCTTAATTTTTTCCCGCTGGAAGCAGTGGGGTTGGTTGCTTTGGCGGCGTTTGCAGGCCAGTTTGTTCGTTATACAGTTCTCCACCGTCACGTTCATCAAATTGGAGGAGTGATTGCTGGTGGTGCGACGGCAAGCATAGTTTTCTTTTTATTGACGGAGATCTTCGGAGCTTTAGGTTCGGTGGAACCCAGTGAACTGTCCTCGGGTTTTGTGGCGGCCGTTTTATTCCTGATTCCCGGGTTTCCACTTTTCTCTGCTTTGATCGACATAGCCCGCTTTGATCTTGATGCGGGTATTGTCAGGCTGGGGTATGCTTTCACCGTTATATTTACGGCCGCTTTCACGGTCTCTATGGTTAGCTGGCTGACTAAACTTAGTCCTGACCCACCTGCACCTGCGCAGGATATGCAATGGTTTCTGTTGGCGCCGCTGGCAAGTTTTCTGGGCATTGCTGGGTTTGCTTTTCTTTTTAACTCTTCTCGCCGCATGGTCTTAGTAGCGGCGTGCGTTGGAACCGTGGCAAATGAGCTTCGTTTGATTCTAATTCACGCGGGAACAACCATCTTCTTTGCAGCCTTTGTGGGTGGATTAATCATCGGGTTGCTGGGGGCAGTAGCTTCTAAAAAGGCGCGTCTTCCCCGTATTACAACCACTGTTCCGGCCGCGGTGATTATGATCCCAGGGGTGACAATGTTCCGGGCGGTGTTTTATTTGAACGATGGTCAGATGGATCAAGCATTGGCCAATGTAGCAACTGGAATGATGGTAGTTGGATCTATTGGTGCCGGTTTGGTCTTTTCTCGCCTGCTTACTGATAAGGATTGGGCCTTGGGCCGCCTAATTGATTTTGATAAAAAGCTTCCGCAGAGACCTTCTGCCACATAATGTTAAGGCTCTAGCTAGGGCAGTGAAACGCCTGTGGCCCCCGGTTCCTTTAGGAGCTGGGGGCCACAGGCGTCTCTCATGTCGTTTCCATATATCGGCATTTGCCGCCCTGTGGAAACCGCAGGGGTTCTCTCTCTATCTCTCTCATATGCGCTCTCTCAAACGCACGATTTCAGTATGGGGCATTGGGCTGTAGTGCCCATGGGGTCTGGTTGTTGGGTTGCTGTTAGTGGCTGGGAATTGGGTGGGGAGGGCGTCGGAAAGCGGGGCAGAGGTGGATGTGTGCAACATTGGCGCGTGAAAGTGACATAGAGCATAGTTGGTTTCTGTAGGGTGGAAGATATGCGCGCAGTCAGGCTGCGCCGTTTCACATGCTTGTAGAGCTACAGAATTGAGGTGAGGAGCATGTCTCCTCTCACAGCCCAACCCCCAGCCAAGGACGCCCTGCCGGCGCAGGTGGAAGAGGCAAAAGATACACAACGCCAGCATCGCTCGGCCATTAAGGCGGCGTTTATTGGCACCTTCATCGAGTGGTTCGACTATGCGGCCTATATCTATATGTCGGCGATTATCTCCCGGGTGTTCTTTCCGGAGATGGAAGGCCGCCGCGCGCTGATTATGACGTTTGCGCTCTTCGCGCTGTCGTTCCTGGTACGGCCGTTGGGCGGCATTGTGTGGGGTCACTTTGGTGATAAATACGGGCGCATCCACACGCTGACGGTGTCTATTGTGATGATGTCGGTGGCAACCGCGTGCATCGGATTCCTGCCGGGCTATGCCACCATTGGCTTTGCCGCCTCTATCTTGCTGTTGCTGTGCCGCATGGTGCAGGGCTTTTCCGCAGCCGGCGAGTATGCGGGCGCGGCCACGCACCTGGCTGAGATTGCCCCGGCCGGCAAGCGTGGCATCTATTCGGCGGTGGTGCCGTCCGCGACGGCCTCGGGCTTGCTCTTGGGCTCGCTCATTGCGGCGCTGCTGACTGGAGTCCTTGATGATGCCGCCCTGGATTCCTGGGGTTGGCGTGTGCCATTCCTGATTGCGCTGCCTTTGGGTCTGTACGGCCTGTGGATTCGCCGCAACACGGAAGAGTCCTCCCACTTTGAGGACCAGGATGAGCCGGAGGAGTCCCCGCTGCGCGAGGTTCTGAAGTACCCCAAGGCCCTGGCCATTGCCTTTGCGGGAGCGGTGCTCAACGCCATTGGCTTCTACGTCATTTTGACCTACCTGCCCACTTACCTGTCGGAGGAGTTGGGCATGGCCGCGACGCCGGCGTTTATCGCATCCTCGGTGGCGTCCGCATTCTATGTGGGCTTTGCCTTGCTCACCGGCATGCTTTCGGATCGTCTTGGTCGCCGCACGACGATGCTGTGCGCGGCCGCGTTCATGGGCGTGACCATCATTCCGGCTTTCATGCTTCTCGATGGCGCCGGACTCTTCCTCGTCATTATCATTCAGGTCTGCCTGGGTGGCGTACTGGCGCTTAACGACGGCGTCCTGCCCTCCTTCCTTTCCGAACAATTCCCCACGCACGTGCGCCTGTCCGGCTTCGCATTGACGTTTAATACGGCCAACGCTGTATTCGGTGGTACCGCACCGATGATTGCCACTTGGCTTATTGACGTCACTGGTCTGCAGCTTGCCCCCGCCTTCTACTTGGTGGCCGCGGCGCTGGTGACCGGCATCGCGGTTCTCTTCGCGTCGAAGAAGAATAAATTGCACGAGTAGTACCTTGGAGCCGTGTAAAACGCCTGCGGCCCTCGGAACCTAAAAGGAACCGAGGGCCGCAGGCGTCTCTCTCTACAAGGTGTTTCCATGTATCGGCTTTAGCCGCCCTCTGGAAACTGAGGGGTTCTCTCTATCTCTCTCGTATGCGCTCTCTCAAACGCATGATTTAAGTATGGGGTACGGGGCTGCTACTGCAATGGATTGCGCCTGATAGGTCGCTGCCAGTTGCTGAAAGTTTACTGTTAGCCCCGTCTGCCCATTGCGCCTAGTAGTCGTAACTTTCGGCGGTATTGGCATCTGCCCCAATGCGCTGCAGGTGCGTGCGGCGCTTCAGGCGGATGGCCGGGCGGGCTGCCATGCCTAGGCTGCCGAGAAGATAGAAGACGGTGGCGACCATTGACATGCCGGCCAGCGTCAGCACCGAGCCAAGGATGAAGACCACGGAGATGGCGATGTCATTGGCAATGGAAAACGTCTCGTACTTGTTTTTAATTTTGATTTCGTTGTTCTGCCCGAGCTTGATTTCTAGGTCGGGATCTTTTTCCTGTTCTGACATGATGTCTCCCACCTTGCCAGACAGGAAAAGTCCTTGTCGAGCCACGTTTTTGTGCGATTATTGGAACATTCCCCAGATGGTGGCAAAGAGCACGATTAAGCCCATGACTGCCACAAAGTAGTTGGTCTTTTTACCGCGGAAGCGGGCTAGTGCCTCCACGCGGTAGATGACCCAAATAGGCAGCAGGTAGGTCATGAAGGCGAAGAAGACGCCGCCTACGACAGAAATCATATCCAGGATGGAGGGGTTGAAAATTCCTACTAGAGACGTGGTGATGAAGATGAAGAGGTAGGTCCACAGGTCAAGCGTGCGCGTAGACATCTTCTTTGTGGCCTTCGGTGCAGCCAGGTTGAAGAGGTACTGGGTCCCCTCGATGGTGCCAAGGGCGTGGCCAAAGTAAGAGGAGGCCACCGCGAAGATTACAACAATGGGCGCCATGTAGGCCATAAACGGGGTGCCGGTTTCATTGGCGAAGTAGGAGAGTACCGGAAGGTTCTTGTCATTAGCCTCCTGCATGCCGTCCGCGCCCATGGCCAGGGCGCAGGACCAGACGAAGAACATGGTGAAAAGGGTCAGCAGGATGGCGGAGTTGCGGATGACCTTATCGGACTGCGCGTGGTGGTCCGCGCCGTATTCCTTTTCCATGCCCAGGGAGAATTGGGAGATGGCGGCAACAAAGGAAAAGGAGAAGACCAAGACGGGAAGGATAAGGATGATGGCCTTGAGCACACCGCCGGCGCTGTGATCGCCGGCTTCCATGAAGGAACCCAAGTCCCATTGCGGGATGAGGTAGAGCGATACTGCTGCGAGCGCCACGATGAGCGGGTAAACCACGAACTGGGCAATCTTCAGCATGATGGCATTGCCAAAGGCAAGTGCCAGCGTCATAAGTCCCACGCATAGCGGTGCCAAGATGTAGCGGGAAATTTCCGGTCCGCCTAGTTGGTTGACGATGAAACTATCGACTGTATTAGTAATCGATACGCCGTAAATGAGCACCACCGGGAAGATAGTGAACCAGTAGATGATGGCGAGGATGATGCCGTTGCCGCGGCCGAAGAAGTGGGTGAGTACCGCGAGGACGTCCTCGCCATGCAGCGGCGAGTAGCTAATGATCCAGGAGAAGGCACGGTGGGCTAAGTAGGTCATCGGGAAGATGAGCAGAGTGGCTACCAGTAGCGGGATGAAGCCGAAGCTGCCGGCAGAAATCGGCAAGAAGAGGATACCTGCGCCCACGGCAGTGCCGAAGAGCGTGATTGTCCATTGGCTATTGACGGCCTTATTGGCGGTCACCTGGCTGTTGTTGGGGGTGTCTGCGCCGCCGGTAGTGGGTGAACTGGCCGGTGAAGCGGGCGCATTCGCAGTAGTGTGAGACATAGAATTCATCCTTCAGTACTTGTGAATGAGCTAACATAAACAATCTATCTGAAGGTGTTAGCGAACGAAAGCAAATTTGTGATCTACGTTAAATAAATGTTAAAGACCGCCGCACCGAGGGTGGTGCAGCGGTCTTTGAGAATCTTGTTAAGGTGCCGCAGCTAGTCCGCGATCAGGTCTTCTTCCTTCAAGAAATCCAGCGCTATGGTGGTGCAGTCCTCGCCATCGACGTCGACGCGGACGTTGAGTTCCTGCATCTTTTCGTCGGTAAGCAGCTGCGAAAGAGGAGCGAAGAGCTCTGCAATTTCTGGGTGCTCGTCCAGGGCCTCGGTGGGGGCATCTGGAGCGGAGTGATGACATGTATGGGGAGGGGGACATGAAGGAAGGCCGCCGCACCATTTGATGGTGCAGCGGCCTTCTGGAAGTGACTGGCTAGGAAACTGTGTCCCTAGGGCAGAAGTAGGGTGTTCTTAGAACAGGCCCTCAGCCTTCTTGCCGGTGTCCTTCATGGTGTGCTCGCGGGAGTCAACGTTCTGGTCGTTGTGCTTGGAGTCATCACCCTTGATGCGGGAGGTCTGGGTTACCTCGATGTTGTTGATGAGGCGGCCTTCCTTGGTCTTGCCGTCGCCGAAGTCCAGGTTAGCGATGCGAGCTTCTTCGCCAGCGTTAATCGGGTTAGCCAGGGTTACCTCGAAGGAGCGGGTGGAGGTCTTCTCATTGAAGCCCAAGTCACGGATGTGAGCGCCGTTGGAGGAACGCGGGGTGATGAGGCGGTCAACGCCCTTCGGGCCCTTAACGGTCTTCACGTCAACGCGGAACTGGGTAGCTGGGAACTCGCCGTAGTAACGCTCGGAGCCAACGTTCTTAGCGCGCAGAGCAACGGTGCCTGCGAAGCCAGCGTGCTTAGCGCCGGACACGGTCAGGTAAGGCTCGAGGTCGAGCTTGTGCTTGGAGTCCTTCTTGTCCTCCTTGGCATCGACCTCTTCCTGCTTCTTCTTGTCGGCAGCCTCTTCGTTCTTGCCCTCTGCCTCAGAGACCTTCTCGGTTGCTTCCTTGGCGTTGCCCTCGGAGTCCTTGATTACCTCTGCGTCAGCCTCGAGGTTCTTGTCCTCTTCAACAACCTTCGGGTCATTGACATCGGTGGTGTTCTGAGCGTCCTTGTTAGGAGCGTAGGAGTCGGACAGCTTGTCGTACAGCTTGACGCGAACCTCGTTCTTTACCGGCTGCATTGCATTCCATGCGGTCGGGGTGGACCAGGTGCCGTTAGGCTTGCAGTACTGCTGGGTGCCGGTCATGTTCAGCACGCGGAAGCCGTAGGTAGCTTCACCGGTGTGGTTTGGCGGAACGTCGTATGGTCCGATGGACTGGCCAGCTTCCCAGGACAGGGAGTAGGAAGCGCTAGCGCCGATCTTGGTGGCGATCTCGTGGGAGATGCCGAAGGAGCCCTCACCCTTCTTGCCGGAGCCCTTGCCGCCCAGGTTCATGGACGTGGTCTCGGTGCGGTCACCGTTGACGGAAAGGGAGATGGACTGAGACTTGGACAGATCCTGCTGCAGCGGGATGTCCTTCTTGGTCTGGTTGGTGGTGGAGATGGTGCCGGCCGGCAGGAAGCGATCGGAGACCTTGTAGACCACGGTGCGGTGGTCCTCCCACGGGTTGCATACCGGGCGAGGGTTCAGGACGTTCGCCTTCTTGTGGTCGGAACCGTGGGTGGTGTGGATGATTGGCAGATCCGGGTTCAGAGCCGGGGTCTCCGGGTAGGACTCGGTCTGGGTAGCTGCGCCAGCCAGCGGTGCCGCGAAAGCGGTGCCGGCGACGATGAGGCCGGCGGTCAGGCCGGTCATGCGACGACGAATCGACATATAGAACTTCTCCTGGGCAGGTAGAAAATGAATGAACTTATGAATGAAATCCAGCAACTCACAGTGTTGCGCTAAGAAAACGCTAAAACAGGCTCATAATTAAGTCATCTCTTAGATGTCTATATATTTACTGGAGCGGAGGGTGGGTATTTTTTATATAGACCAACCTGTTTATTGGGATTTATTCCCGCTAGATGGCTGGCAGTGTGTGAAAAATTATTGATGGATAGATGTATATACAATGGCCGATCGACTTAAATTTGTAACACCCCTAGGTGGGGGTGTTCCTGTGGCTGCGAGAAAGGTATTGGCACCCTGTTGAAAAGTTGTGGACATGTCACAATATGCGCCGTACGCTGCATTTAGGCGGGTGGAAAGAGGTTATAAAATGCCTAAGCGTGAATGTTACGTGACATAAGTTAAAGGCGTTTACATTGCAGAGGTTGACGTGTTCCGCAACTGGAACCTGCCGGGGCCTTCCGCTGAGGGGTAGCGGGTAGGGCTAGAAAAGGGCGGCTTCGGCAATAAGCATGAGCGCCGCGCAGATGGCCACGATGATGACGATGCGGTTGAGGAGGCGCCTATCTATAAAACGGTTGAGGTAGTTGGCGGCAACGAGACCCACGACAACGAGGGGGAAGTAGGCCGCCGCTGCGGTCACCTGAGTGCTGGTGATCTGCCCATTAAACGCCAGAATTATAAGAGAAATTAAGGTTCCGAGGACAAAGGTGCCCGCCAAGGTGCCGCGGGTGCGGTTTGGGTCGAAGCGCTTCATGATGAGCGCCATGGGCGGGCCGCCGATGGAGGTCGAGGTGCCCAGGATGCCGGAGGCTACGCCGGCGATGAGCGTATTGGCGGTGGTAGGGCGAGGGCTCCAGCCCAAGCTGGATAGCGTCATAGCAAGGAGTACGGCGCAACCGATGAAGATGGACAGCCCATCGGGAGAGAGGCTGGCGATTGCCCACGCGCCCACCAGGGAACCGGGAATGCGGGCGAGGGAGGAAATGCCCACCACGCGCCAGGACGTCTCGCGGAAGGTGCGCGCGAGCGTATAGCTGGAAATGCACAGTGCCAGCAGCAGAATGAGCGTGGGCACGAGCTCAGGTCGAATGAGCGCGATAATGGGCGTGGCGATGGTGCCTAAACCAAAGCCGATGGTGCCCTGAGTAATGGTGCCAGCGAGGATGAGGACGCCGATGAAGATAGAGGACCATGCGTCCACAGAGATTCCCAGAAACATAACGAGGGCTAAGTATATCTGGGTCTAGCCTGCATACAGAAACAATTAGAGGCGGGCGGTGGCTTTCTCATTGGCGGCGATTTCCTCTAAGCGCTCGGCCGGGCACATGCCGGCAACGATGACCGCGGAACCGCCAGCGGCTAGGGGCTCGAGCACGGCGCGGGAGAAAGACTCATTATCGGACCAGCCGGTAGAAAGCAGGCGCTCGGCGGTAGCGGGGGCATCGACAAGCTGGGGCAGTGGTTGGGTTTCTCCGAAGTACTGATCGCCGTAGAAGCGCACGGTGGGGCCAAAATCGATGGCGCCGGTGGGAAGCTCCCCGCCGGACTCGACCACGCCGCGGCCAAAGGGGTCCTCGCTAATGAGCACGATGTCGGCCTGGGGCTGGCGCTCGTGGGCGGCCGCGTAGCGGGAAGGGGAGGTAAAGACGACGTCGGCAAGCGCGGCAGACTCGCCAAAGCTATAGGAAGGGCCAGAGGCGAGCGCGCCCAAGGCCACAACGGCCGCCTGCCACGAGGAAGGAAGATCGATAGCGATGGTGGAATCCGCCTCTAGGTCGAGCTCTTCTTCCAGCATATTGGCGATCTTGGCCACCCAATTGTCGAGCGTTTGTGCGGAAAAATCCATGCGCGCGCCGGTGGACTCGTTGTATACGGTAAGCCGCGGGGAGGCGGCATCGGCACGCAAAAGATGGGCGAGTAGTTCCATACCCGCCCATCGTAGGGGAGAAGTGCTAGTTCACGCAGCGCGGGCCGTCGCCACCAGCATCGATCTCTGGGGAAACCTTGGCGGTACCGAAGTCGTTGCCTGGGGTGCCAACCGGCTGGCTGGACTTATCTTCCTCCGGCTGCTGGTCGCTGGCTTCCTTATCGGAAGGCCCCTGGTAATCATCGGTAGCAACCACGATGAGGGTGTCGTCATCGAGCTGCGTATTCTCTGCCACCGGCACCCCGCCCAGCTTCTTGGCCAGGGCCTTAGCTTCCTTGCTCGTCGGATCGGCGGCGACCACCTGCGACTCGCTGTAGATGCCCGGCTGCGCATTGGCGGAACGCTCCACCGTGTAGCCCTTGCCTTCCAGCCAAGAGCCGATGCCGGAGGCCAAGCCATCAATATTGCCGGCGTTGAGGACGTGAATATTGATATTCGGATCGACGTCCTTGTCCTTGTCCGCCTTTTCTTGCTTGTCCTTATCTTCGGCCTTGGACTCATCGGTGGCTTCATCGTGGGTCTTGGCCAGGTCATCCATGAAGCGGTGGACCTCGGCGGAATCGATGGTGACGATGGATTCGCCATAATCGCCCTGGCCGTCGATGGAGGTTACCGGGATAGTGGTGAAGGTGACATTGCCGCCGGCCAGACCGGCCAGCTGGGTAACAAAGCCCATGATGTCCCAGCCTTCATCGATGACTACGGAGCGCTCTACCGCCTTGGCAATCTTGGACAGCTTGGAAGGATTGGCCAGGGTGTCGTTGTCCAGGATCTTATTGACCAGGGACGCCATGAAGGCCTGCTGGCGCACGATGCGGTCGAGGTCGCCGCGCGGGAGGTTATAGCGCTGGCGCACGAAGGCTAGGGCCTTGGCGCCGTCGAGGGTCTGCTTGCCCTTGCTGAACTTAGCGCCAGACATGTCATCATCAACATCATCGTTGAGGCAGACATCTACGCCATCGACGGCGTCAGTGAGCAAAGTAAAGCCCAACAGGCCCACCTCGGCGTAGTGATCAATAGACACGCCGGTCAGGGTGCGCACCATGGCCAGCAATCCTTCGCGGCCGGCTTCGACGCCCTGCTTTTCGATGTCCTTATCCGAATGCGGCTTCTTTTTGCCCTTGGCCTCCGCCTCGGCATTTTCCTGCTCGAGCTCTTCCACCTTGGCGTTCTTGTGGGAGGCGAAGACGGCATTCATCTTCATATTGCCGTAGTCCGGATCCTTGACATAGGTATCGCGCGGAATGGATACGGCGGTGGCGCGGGAACCGTCCTCCGGAACGCGGATGAGCATCATGGTGTCGGTATTTTCCTCACCATCGGCCACGCCGGCGTGCAGGTCCGCCAGTTCCTTCTCGGAGAGGGGATTGCCCTTGGCATCGGTGCGCGAATCCTTGCCCACCAGCAAGATATCTACTGCGCCATCGAGCGAGTTACCGGACAAGCCCTGGCCGTCTAGGGACAAGTCAGTGGCCGAAGACATGCCACTATCCAGCCGGCCTACGGTGGCATAACCCACGCCAGATACCACCAGGATCAAGGCAGACAGGAGTGCCACGATCGCCTTGATGGCCGTGGAACCTTTTTGCTTTACCGCACTAGCGGCAGAGGGCGCCGGCTGGATGGTGCGCGCCCGGCGAGTGTTCTCAGAAGTCACAAGTGGAGGCTTTCTAGATTGGTGGGGATCTGGAGACAGTTTAGGGCAGAAAAGCCAAAAATTAGTGATCCGTGTCCGATTTCGCGTGTTCGGGCAGTGTCCCTGCCCAGTGCGAGGAGCGTCTGTGACTAAGCTCGGGGCCATTGTGACTACACCAAATCAATCCCCGCTGGCCGTGATTACCGTGACCTATAGTCCCGGTGAATACCTCGGTAGTTTTTTGGACTCCCTGCCGAGCGCCTGCGCTCGCGGCACCAATGTTGTGCTTGCGGATAATGGCTCCACCGACGGCGTGCCCGAGGCCGCCGCCCGCGAACGTGCCGGGGTGGACTTTCTCGATACTGGCGGAAATATCGGCTACGGCGCTGGCATGAATGCGGGTGCCCGCTTCGCCCGCGAGCACGGTGGCGTGGACGAGGAATTTTTCCTTATCTCTAATCCCGATGTTGCCTTTACCCCGGGATCTATTGATCAACTCATTGAGTGCGCCCGCCAGTGGCCGGATGCTGCGGCCGTGGGCCCGCGCATCGTGGAGCCGGATGGCAGCAACTATCCCTCGGCCCGCGCCGTGCCCACCGTGGCTACCGGCATTGGGCACGCACTCTTTTCTTCGATCTGGCCGTCCAATCCATGGTCGCGCGCCTACCGCGATGAAGCCGATATGACCTCCCAGCGCCCAGCCGGATGGTTATCCGGTTCCTGCCTTCTTGTGCGCTGGGATGCCTTCGACGCCATTGGCGGATTTGATGAGCGCTACTTCATGTATCTCGAAGACGTAGATCTAGGAGATCGCTTCACGCGCGCCGGCTACCAAAACATCTTTTGCCCAGAGGCCGTCATCAGCCACGCTAAGGGGCATTCCACCCAAGCGCACGCCGGAGCGATGCTGCGCGCCCACCACAACTCCGCCTATCGCTTTCAGGCAGACCGCCACCCCGCATGGTGGCAGGCCCCACTGCGCGGCGCGTTGTGGTTGGGCCTGCGAGTCCGCGGGCTTATTGCCTCAGCCTCGGCACGTTCTTAAGGCTCGGTGCGCGTGCCGTTGAACTGGATTGCGCGCCATACGCTCTACACTGTCCCTCAGAAAATCACAGAATAAAACTGTCCGCATACATAAGGAAGACTATGACTGAAGCAGCCACCACCCACGGTGCCAGCACGGATGCAGTGATTCTCGTCGGCGGCCGCGGCACCCGCCTGCGCCCACTAACCATCGGTACGCCGAAGCCGATGCTGCCGACGGCAAACTACCCGTTCCTGCAGCACCTGCTCGCCCGCATCAAGGCCGCCGGCATCGAGCACGTCGTCATGTCTACTTCCTATAAGGCCGAGGTCTTTGAGGAGTACTTCGGTGATGGCTCCGAGCTGGGCCTAGAAATCGAGTACGTGGTGGAAGAGACCGCGCTCGGCACCGGCGGCGGCATCCGCAACGTCTACGACAAGCTGCGCAATGACACGGTCATGGTCTTCAATGGTGACGTGCTCTCCGGCATGGATCTGGAAGGCATCCTCACCACGCACCATGACAAAGACGCCGATGTCACCATGCACCTGCTCAACGTGGCTGACCCGCGTGCGTTTGGTTGCGTGCCGACCGACTCCAACGGCCGAGTTACTGCGTTCCTAGAAAAGACCGAGGATCCGCCAACCAACCAGATCAACGCCGGTTGCTATGTATTCAAGCGCTCCGTCATCGAGTCCATCCCGGCCAACCGCGTTGTTTCCGTGGAACGCGAAACCTTCCCAGGGCTCTTGGCTGAAGGCCGGCTGGTTGTAGGCCACGTAGACAACTCCTACTGGCGCGATATGGGCCGCCCGGATGACTTCACCCGTGGTTCCTCCGACCTAGTACGCGGCATCGCGCCTTCCCCGCTGATTGAGGGCAAGACTGGTGAATCCCTGGTAGATCCTTCCGCCGGAATCGCCGGTGGCGTGCTGTTGCTATCCGGTACCGCCGTGGGCCGTGGCTCCGAGGTGGGCGCGGGCTCCCGCCTGGAGGGCACCGTTGTCTTCGACGGCGTGCGCATTGAGCCCGGCGCCATCATCCACAACTCGATCATTGCCTCCGGCGCCCACATTGGCGCCAACGCGGTCATTGAGAACTGTGTCATTGGTGAAGGTGCCCACGTCGGCGCACGCTGCGAGCTTCTCGACGGCATGCGTGTCTTCCCCGGCGTTTCCATCCCCGATGCCGGCGTGCGTTTTAGCTCCGATGCTTAACGCTTTCGCCGTGGTCTGGGCACTGCACTAGGTCCAGCTGACATAGGTCGAACTGAGGACAATGGAGCCTCGGTTCGGCCTCTCTTTTTATGGGCCACCGAGCCCGCCTGTCCGCAACGGCCGACATGGTGCGGAATCAGTGCGGGCGCGGAGGGGGTGGATCCCTTCTTTGCGGCGTTGTGCGCGCGACACGCCGGAATTTCCTGAAAATTGTTGACAGAAAAACGGGGTACCACTACATGTAGTACCCCCTACCTACACCCCCATAGGGGATCAGTTGTTACAGATGTGACGGATGGGGATCGTGTGCTGCGTTTTTGCCGGAAAGCGCGAAGAAGCCGCCAATTCGGGTTGACGATATTTAGTGATCCGGTGTGAAATTACATCAGTGAAAGAAACAGCGGCCGGCGCCGTTACTTCCACACCATCCCGGCGGGGTTGCCCAAGGGGAATGTGGTGTACAGTCGGTCGCACTGATGAGAATTACCCAACCTCGGAGAAAGGAAAAGGCGTGGACAAAATGGCTAATAACAACGCCATTCTCCGTGGCGGTGCTGCTGCAGAGATGTCGCTCGATGAACTCTTCGGTGCCGTCGAGCAGGAGTGGCAGGACCAGGCGCTGTGCGCACAGACCGACCCTGAAGCATTCTTCCCTGAAAAGGGAGGCTCTACCCGTGAGGCCAAGCGCATCTGCCAGGCCTGCGCGGTACGCGATGAATGCTTGGAGTACGCGCTGGAGCACGATGAGCGCTTCGGTATTTGGGGCGGGCTATCGGACCGTGAGCGCCGCCGTCTCAAACGCGAGATTGGATAATTGAGGTGTCCAGTGAGGCCCCTGGCTAGCACGCAATGTGCAGCCAGGGGCTTTTCTGCTGCCGCGAAACCTACTGGGGCTACCAGCTATAGCGCGGGTCCACTTCTTCGGGGTCCAAGTTGAGGTAGTTGGCCACCAGCGCGGTAATAACGGTGCCCAGGAGTTCGGAACGCTCGGACGGGGTAGAGGCACGTTGCTCAATGGGCATGCGGAAGATGACCAGGCGCGCGCGGGTGGGCTGGCCCTCGGAATCTACACCGGCGGGAACCACGCGGCCAAGGGGAACTGGGCCATCGGCGATAATCTCATCCGGTAGTACGGTCATATCGGGAGAAAGCCGCATGCGCGGGATGGTGTCTACGGCCAAGTCGAGGCCACGCAATTGTGGTGCGAAGGCGTTTTGGATGGGGGCATAGGCCTCCAATACGGCCATGTCGAAGTGCTCGCGCGCGCTGCGGTAGCGCGGGGTCTGCTGGGGAAGGAGAGGTCCGCGCATGCCGTGGCCGTGGCGGTCGCGGGCGGGGCGGATATGCGGGCGAGCGGCGGTCATGACCTTGATTCTAAGGTGCTGCCGGGCTGGATTTAGCGGAGCCACGCCGGGGCGAAGACTATCTAAATCTCAACCAAGGGTTTAGACTTATGCGCTGTGACTATTTCTCGCCATTGCTCCCGCCCAGGCTGCGGCCGCCCCGCCGTGGCGACATTGACCTACGCTTACGCGGACCAGACGGCCGTCGTCGGCCCGCTGGCGGAAGAGGAGAACCCACACAGCTGGGATCTGTGCGCCACCCACCGCGACCGCATCTCCGCCCCAGTGGGCTGGGAACTGGTCCGCGTGGACCGCATCGAGCTGGATGAGGAAGATGACCTGATGGCCTTGGCAGAGGCAGTCAAGGAAGACGGCCGCGTGACCACCGGCTTGGTTGATGACCGCAGCGCCGGCTCCGGTGCCGACCCAATCGACTACTCCGCCACCTTTGATGGGGCAGACCCCGCCAATTCGAATCACCCGGTCTTTCGCACCCGTCGCGTGGCTTATGCCAAAAAGGCGCGCCGCGCACATCTTTCCGTTGTGCCCGATGAATCGGCGCCCGCGGAACCGGAACAGGACTGACACGAACCCCGTGGTGCGGTAATTTCCCAGCGAGCGGGAGTACTATTGCAGGTTATGCGAACTCGTGAGCATCTTGATGCAGTAATTAAGGCCTATGACGTCCGTGGCGTGGTGGGCGAAGATATCGATGAGAACTTCGTGCGCGATACGGGCGCCGCGTTTGCCGCCATCCTGCGGGAAGAAGGCGAAAATACCGTGGCAGTCGGCCACGATATGCGCCCGTCCTCGCCGTCTCTGGCGCGCGCTTTTGCTGAGGGCGTGACCTCGCAGGGCCTCAACGTGACCCTGCTGGGGCTAACCTCTACCGACGAGCTCTACTACGCCGCCGGTTCCCTGGAGTGTGCGGGCGCTATGTTTACCGCCTCTCATAATCCAGCCAAGTACAACGGCATTAAACTCTGCCGCGCCGGCGCGGTACCGGTGGGCCAGGAGACCGGCTTAGAGCAGATTAAGCAGATGCTTATCGACGGCACCCCGGAGTTCACCGGCACCGAGGGCGCAATTGCCGAGCAGGAGATTCTGGCCGGCTACGCCGACTTCCTGCGCAAGCTGGTACCGCTGGAGGATTCCAAGCCGCTTGTCGTAGCTGTCGATGCCGCCAACGGCATGGGCGGCCACACCGTGCCGGCCGTCTTCGATGGCTTGCCTTTCGACGTCCGCGATTTGTACTTCGAGCTCGATGGCACTTTCCCGAACCACGAGGCTAACCCTTTGGACCCGAAGAACCTCGTAGACCTGCAGAAGTTCACCGTGGATCAGAAAGCCGATATTGGCCTGGCCTTCGACGGGGATGCGGACCGCTGCTTCGTGGTGGATGAAAAGGGCCAGCCGGTCTCTCCGTCTGCCATCTGCGCACTGGTGGCTGAGCGCTACCTGGAGAAGTTCCCCGGCGCTACCATCATCCACAACCTGATTACCTCCAAGACCGTGCCGGAGCTCATTAAGGAAAAGGGCGGCACCCCGGTGCGCACCCGCGTGGGCCACTCCTTCATCAAGGCGCAGATGGCCGAGCACAAGGCCGCCTTCGGCGGCGAGCACTCCGCGCACTACTACTTCCAGGAGTTCTGGAACGCCGATTCCGGAATGCTTGCTGCGATGCACGTGCTGGCCGCTCTGGGCCAGTCCGATAAGCCGCTGAGCGAACTCATGGCGGAATACTCCCGCTATGAGGCTTCCGGCGAGATCAACTCCACCGTGGAGGACCAGAAGGCCGCTACCCAGGCGGTACTGGATGAGCTGGCGGATAAGATTGACTCCGTCGATGAGCTCGATGGCGTGACCGTCGAGCTCAAGGGAACCGAGGCATGGTTTAACGTGCGCGCGTCCAATACGGAGCCGCTGCTGCGCCTCAATGTAGAGGCAAAGACCGCCGACGAGGTGCAGTCCATCGTCGACGAGGTCCTTGCCATCATTCGCCGCTAAACTTCGGCGCGTGAGTGGGAGACCATGTCCTCCCACTCCACAAACTTCTTACGCTCGCGGCCCTCGCGCTCACCCAGCGCGCGTTCGGCCGCGTCCAAGCGCTGCCAATCCTGCCACGTCAGGTAATCGATACCGCGCTCGGTAAAGACTTCGGTGATATCCGCGGCGCTGGAGGGGGAGGGGAGGGCGCCAGAAGCGGCGTCGGCAAGCAGCATGCCAATCGTCTCCGTGGCATCGGACTTGGTATTGCCAATCAGGCCCACTGGGCCGCGCTTAATCCACCCGGTGGTGTAGAGGCCCGGCACTACCGCGCCGGCCGCATCGATGACATGGCCGCCATCGTTATTGATGACGTTCTTGTCCTGGTTAAAGGGCACGCCATCGACCGCGTCGGAGCGGTAACCGGTGGCGAAGTAGACCGCCTGCACCGGCCATTCGGTGAATTTGCCGGTGCCGTGCACGCTGCCATCGCCATTGAGGACGGTGCGCTCGGTCTTGATGCCGCTGACCTTGCCTTCCTCGCCCAAAATCTCTACCGGCTGCTCGAAGAGGTGGATCTGCAGGGTGTGTGGCGCCTCCTTGGGATCGCGGATGGCATACTGCTCGAGCACCTGGCACACCAAATCGGTGGACTTGCTCTCCTGGCGCGCGGCCAGCGAGGCTTCGTCATAGTCGATGTCCTCGGGGGAGACCACAACATTAACGGACTCGGAATGGTCCAGCTCCTTGAGCTCCTGCGGGGTGAACTTGGCCTGCGCCGGGCCGCGGCGGCCGAAGACGCGAACGGTCTCAGCCTGGTTCTTGGCCAGAGACTCGTAGACATTATCGGGGATCTCGGTGACCTTCAGCTCATCGCCGGTTTTGGCCAAGATGCGGGAGACGTCAAGGCCCACATTGCCCACGCCAATGACCGCCACCTCTTTGGCGGAGAGATCCCAGTCGCGCTCGAAGCGCGGGTTGCCATCGTAGAAGCCCACGAACTCGCCGGCGCCATGCACGCCGTCCAAGTCCGCGCCAGGGATATTGCGGTGGCGGTCGCCCACGGCGCCGGTGGCAAAGACTACGGCATCGTAGTGCTGCTGTAGCTCGTCGACGGTGATGTCACGGCCGATGTGCACGTTGGTCAACAGGCGAATCTGCTCGGTATCGAGCACTCGGTGCAAGGATTTGATAATGCCCTTAATGCGCGGGTGGTCCGGCGCTACGCCGTAGCGGATGAGGCCGAAGGGTGCGGGCATCTGCTCGATGAGGTCAATCTGTACCTCGCCGCCGGTCTTTTTCACCAGGATATCGGAGGCGTAAATGCCGGCTGGGCCTGCGCCGATGACGGCTACCTTCAAGGGCTGATTCATGCTGTGCGAATGCCTTTCTCTCTATCGCGGGGTCTAGACCGCTAGGTTCATTTTTGTGGCTTATCTTTCTGGCAATTGAACCGTTTAGTCTAGGTTGCGGCAAGGAGTTGAATTAGATTCTAAAAACATACTGCCGTTCATGCAGTTCACGGCGATTTTTTACTTGAAAATAAAAAAGACCGATTTGTCTGCTCATTTTAGACGGGTAGGTTGTCTTTCAATACTTTGGAAAGGCAGGTTGAGATCTACACCATGACCACCGCGACTAATACCAAGCGCACGCCCCGCGCCAAAAAGCCCGAAGGCCAATGGAAGATTGACGGTACCGAGCCCCTCAATAACGATGAGGTCATTAAGCAGGAAGACGGCGGGCTTTCTGCCAAGCAGCGCGTCATCGATATCTATTCCAAGCAGGGATTCTCCTCTATCCCGGCCGATGACCTAGCCCCTCGCTTCAAGTGGCTGGGCCTTTATACACAGCGCAACCAGAACTTGGGCGGTGAGATGACCTCCAAGCTATCTAACGCGGAACTGCAGGACGAGTACTTCATGATGCGCGTGCGCTTCGACGGCGGCCGTGCCGATCCTGCCAAGCTGCGCGCCGTCGGTGAGATCTCGCGCGATTATGCCCGCTCCACGGCGGACTTTACGGACCGCCAGAATATCCAGTTGCACTGGATTCAAATCGAGGATGTGCCCACCATTTGGGACAAGCTCGAGTCTGTGGGGCTGAGCACGCTCATGGGCTGCGGCGATGTGCCGCGCGTCATTTTGGGCTCTCCGGTTGCCGGCGTGGCCGAGGACGAGATTATCGATGCCACCCCAGCCATCGAAGAGATTAAGAATAACTACCTGCCACGCGAGGAATTCCATAACCTGCCGCGCAAATTCAAGACCGCTATCTCCGGCAACTCCCGTCAGGACGTCACGCATGAGATTCAAGACGTAGCCTTCGTGGGCGTGAACCACCCCGAGTACGGCCCGGGATTCGATTGCTTCGTTGGCGGCGGCCTATCCACCAACCCGATGCTCTCGCAGTCCCTCGGCGCCTGGGTTCCCCTAGAGCGCGTGCCGGAGGTCTGGGCCGGTGTGGTCGGCATCTTCCGTGACTACGGCTTCCGCCGCAATCGCAATCGTGCCCGCCTGAAGTTCTTGGTAGCCAAGTGGGGCATCGAGAAGTTCCGCCAAGTGCTGGAGGAAGAATACCTAGACGCGCCGCTATTGGATGGCATCCCCCTGGAGGTCGAGCCTGGCTCCCGTGATCACCTTGGCGTGCACCGCCAGAAGGATGGCAAGTTCTACGTCGGCGTCAAACCTACCGTGGGCCACGCCACCGGCGAGCAGCTCATCGCCATTGCGGATGTGGCCGAAAAGTTCGGCATCAGTCGCATCCGCACCACCCCGATGAAGGAATTGCTCTTCCTCGATGTGGAGGAAGAAGACATTCCGGCGCTCTCCCGCGCGTTGGATGAGACCGGATTGTACTCCCAGCCGTCCGAATTCCGCCGCGGCGTCATCTCCTGCACCGGTCTGGAATTTTGCAAGCTCGCGCACGTGACCACCAAGGCCCGCGCCATCGAGTTGGTAGACATTCTGGAAGACACCTTGGGCGATCTGGACGTGCCGATTTCCATCGCGCTCAACGGCTGCCCCAACGCCTGTGCGCGTTCGCAGGTATCGGACATCGGCTTGAAGGGCCAGATTGTTACTGATTCCGAGGGCAACCGCGTCGAGGGTTTCCAGGTCCACCTGGGTGGCGCCCTTGGCTTGTCCCCGGACTGGGGCCGTAAGCTGCGCGGCCACAAGGTCGTCGCCGATGAGGTGCCCGAGTACGTCATTCGCTTGGTCAATAAATACAAAGAGCAGCGCGAGGACGGCGAGCAATTCCGCCACTGGGTCTTGCGTGCCAAGGAGGAGGACTTGCAGTGAATTTTCGCCGCCAGCCCAACCCCAACCGCAACCATCCCAGCTTCTGCCCGTATTGCGCAGGCACCGACCTCTTCCCGGATGAGGAAGATGATTTTGCCTGGAAGTGCCAGGAGTGCCTGCGGATTTTCTCCGTGCGCTTTCACGGCCAAGACGATGCCCCGGTAGCCCCCGCACCGGCCGTGTCCTCCAACGAGGCATTGAAGCGCTCGCTTGCCCGCCGCGGACACTCCACGGCACCGCAGGCTTAAGGATGCGCCCCATGCCCGCACTTATTACCCTGTCCCACGGTTCGCGGCACCCGGGCGCCGCGGCCGGCATTGAGCGTTTGACCCAGGTCGCGGGTCTGCGCCCAGCCCGCGCCGCGCACCTGGAATTCAATGAGCCCGACCTCACCACGGCCGCGCTCGAGCTCGCCCAGCTAGGGGAGACCGAGGCCATTGTGGTTCCCCTGCTTTTTACCCAGGGCTATCACCAGCGCGTGGACGTCCCACGCGCGCTTGCCGACGCCTCCCAAACCTCCCACCTTTCCCTCCACCTCGCCCCAGGGCTCGGCACCGGCGAGGACCTCGCCCGCGTGCTCGCCTCCCGTACCCGGCCTGGCGATGCCCATGTGGTCATCTACTCCGTCGGTTCCTCCGATACCGCGGCTAACGATGCCATCCGTGAGCTAGCCCACCGCACCTTCGCGCTCACCGGCGTGCCCACGGCGGTGGAATTCGCCACCCGCGGTGGTCGCGAAGGGATCGTGTCCTTGTGCCGCGAGCATCAAGACCCCTCTCGCGTACGCGTTATTCCGCTCTTCGTGACCGAGGGCCTGCTCCTAGACCGGTTGGCGGGTGTTCCCGCGACCGTCGACCGCCCTCTCGGCACTGATCTCGCGGGCCTCGTTGCAGATCGCTTTCACCACGCTCGTCGCGCCGCACAGGAGGTGTTCGCGCCATGCTAACCCTCATCCTCATCGCGCTCGCCGGGGCGGCCGCCAACCTCGTGGACGGTGGTATCGGCATGGGCTTTGGCGTCACGTCTACCACCATGCTGCTTCTTGCCGGCCTTGGCCCCGCGCAGGCCTCGGCCGTCGTACACACCGCCGAGCTGGGTACCACGGCCATCTCCGGATTGAGCCACGCGCGCTTCGGGAACGTGGATTGGAAAACTGTAGTCCGTCTCGGCGTGCCGGGCGGGATCGCCGCCTTTTTGGGCGCCACGTTGCTGTCGAATATCTCCACCGCGGCGGCCGCGCCAGTGACCGCACTCATCTTGGTCGGCATCGGCGCCAACCTCATTTGGCGTTTCTCCCAACCGCGCCGCCGTGGCTCCGCCTATAAGCGCACCCACTCCACGCCGTTTCTGGCCGGCCTTGGCCTTGTGGGCGGATTCGTCGATTCCACCGGTGGCGGCGGCTGGGGCCCGGTGTCGACTTCCACGCTCATGGCCATCGGCCGCGAGCAGCCGCGCCGCATCGTGGGTACGGTCAACGCCGCTGAGTTCCTAGTGACCTTCGGCGCTACCGCAGGCTTTATCGTGGGGCTCTGGCACGATATTGTCGCTAACTTGGCCGCAGTCCTTGCCTTGCTTATCGGCGGCGCTATCACCGCGCCCATCGCTGCGTGGCTTATCTCCCGCATCAACCCTGTGCTGCTCGGCGGACTGGTGGGCACGGCCATCGTGGGCCTGAATATCAGCAAAGTTATCGGCGGTGCCGAGACGTACTTTGGCTGGGCAGTGCCTGCAGCAGTTACCCCGGTTGTCATCGCTGTCGTGGTCGCGGCCGGCGTAGCCGCCACCATTCGTGGCGCGTTGCGTACCAGGCGTGCGCGTGCGGCGGAATTGGAAGCCGAAAACGCTGAGGAAGCCGCCCACGCGGATTTCCATGCCCCGGATTATCCGGAGCGCGTCGCTGCCGCCCACCGCGTCCACGGCTCGCGCAAGTCCGACGTGACCATCGTGCAGGATAAGGCGCCCGAAAGCCCCGCTGCTGACCGCGCGTAGCACTTCCGCCGCGACCTTTGGCCACGATACGGGCCAAACTCCAACTGCGGTGGGGTAGAGCGCGGCCACAAGTTGGCCTCGCGGACCCTGAAGGCCTTTAGGGGTGCTACAGCCCGGTCACCTCGCCGATGACGTAGACCGCCGGCGCGGAGATCTCGTGCTCGGCCATCGTCTGCGCCAAGGTACCCAAGGTGCAACGATAGGCGCGCTCGGTAGAAAGCGTGCCCTCTTGGATGATGGCGCAGGGAGTGGAGGGGGAGAGGGAGGCTCCGATAAGCGCACTAGCAATCGCCGGGGCATTTTTCACGCCCATGATGACAGCCAGCGTGGCGCCAGAGCGAGCGAGCGCTGCCCAGTCCACCAAGGACCTCTCATGGCCGGGCGGAAGGTGGCCGGAGACCACCGTGAATCCGTGGACAATGCCGCGCTGGGTTACCGGGATTCCTACGGCCGCAGGAACGGAAATGGCGGAGGTTACGCCCGGAATGACCGTGGTAGGAATCGAAGCTTCCGCCAGCGCTTGCACCTCTTCAAAGCCGCGCCCAAAGACGAAAGGATCGCCCCCCTTAAGGCGGGCCACCTTGCGGCCGGCACGGGCGTGCTCGATGAGCAGCTCGTTGATCTTTTCCTGCGAGATTGACTTCTTATAGGGGAGCTTAGAGACGTCAATAAGCTCTTTGGAAGAAATATCACACAGCTTATCGAGCTGCGCCGTAGGTCCCAGGTGATCGGCAAGAATAACCTCTGCATCCTGCAGGGCGCGCATGCCGCGCACGGTGATGAGGTCCCACGCGCCGGGGCCGCCGCCAATCAGGGTTACGGGATGAATCTGTGCGGAAGTCATAGGACTTCATCTTAGTGGGCGCCCGACTATGCTTGGGCCACATGGATACCGGTAATTATGATGCCGAAACCGTGCGCTTTTTTGATGTGGCGCACGAAGGCGCCCAAATCCGCCTGGTGGCTGGAGAAGTGGAGCGCTGGGGCGAGGCTCTCAGCGGGCTCAATCCCCGCTCGCTGGTCATTATCCCCACCGACGCGATTGCCCGCCAAGCCGCCCACCTAGGCGTTGGCCTAGCCGAGCCGCTGCGGATCCCGATTGTGGTCACTGAATCACTCCCGCGCTACGTGGGGGCTCTGGACGTGGTGGTGGTTGTCGGCGAGCCCGGCGAGTGCGACTGGGCGTCGCGCGCCCTCATTACTGCCAGCCAGCGCGGTGCCACCACCGTGCTCATCGGGCCGGCCAAGGGCCCGCTGGTGGAGGACTGCCCGGAGGATACGCTCGTCACCCCTTGCTTGCCGACGGCCGAGGGGAGCTCGCCCGCGCGCAGCATTGCCGCCCTGCATGCGCTGTGCTGCCTGCTCTATCAGGGCCCGACCGTGGTGAAGGAGACCCTCGAGGACCTTGCGGCGGCCGTGGACCGCGAGCTTGCGCAGCTTTCTCCCGAGCGCGATGCCACTACTAATCCAGGCCGCCAATTGCGCGAATTTATCGACGGCGCCCGCATCGTCCATTCCTGCGTGCTCGACCCCTACTCCTATTCCGATCGTCGCGAGCATGTGCAGCTCGACGCCCTCGTGGCCCGCATGGCTACGACCATCTGGGCCGTACACGGCCTGCCGAGCGCTTATGTGGACCCAGCCGAATTGCGTCGCGCGCTCGACCGGGATTCTGATAGTTCCCCGGCTAATGATCTCTTTTATGACCCCTTCATTGATGGCGATGGTGTCGAGGGCGCTTTGGTACCCTTGAAGGTGGTTTTCTGGGGGCAGGAAGAGGCGAACCTGCCCAACTCGCTTGCAGTCCGCAGTATCGACCCGGAACCGGGCCTGGGGCATCTTGCCCGCTCACTGCAGCTTATTACGCGGAGTTTTGCCGCGACCGCCTACGAGATTTCTAAAGGATAGAAACACATGCAGCTGTTGCACAGCGCCACCCGCAACTATTCCTGGGGCTCGCGTACCCTTATCCCGCACCTGCAGGGCCAGCCCGATGCCGATAAGCCCGTCGCAGAGCTGTGGTTCGGCGCTCACCCCGGCGACCCTTCCACGGTGGATGGCCGCCTGCTCAATGAGGTCATTGCAGAGGATCCGGCAGGGCAGCTAGGCGGCCGCGTTTCTGCCGAGTACGGCGAGCGCCTGCCCTTCCTGCTCAAGGTGCTTGCGGCCGAGGAGCCGCTGTCCTTGCAGGCGCACCCGTCAAAGGCGCAGGCAGAAGAGGGCTTTGCCCGCGAAAACGCCGCCGGCATCGAGCTGACCGCGTCTAATCGCAATTACAAGGATGATAATCACAAGCCCGAGCTGATTGTTGCGCTCACGGATTTCTATGCCATGGCCGGCTTCCGCCCCTTGGCACGCACTCGCGAGCTTTTTGCCGCCCTCGAGTGCCCTGAGCTGGACCACTACGTTGCCATGCTGGACGACGACCCCTCGGCAACCACCGAGTCCGCCAACCTGCGCGTCCTTTTCACCACGTGGATTACCATTCCGTCTGCCAAGCGCAAGGAGCTCATTTCCGCCATTGTTGCCGCCGGCGAGCGCCTCATCGCCGCGGACTCGGCCGATTGGAAGTCCCGTGTCATGTCTACGGTGCTGGATCTCAATCAGCGCTATCCAGGCGATATTGGCGTGCTGGGCGCATTGCTGCTCAACCACATCGAGCTCTCGCCCGGCGAGGCCGTCTACCTAGACGCAGGCCAGCTCCACGCCTATGTCTCCGGCCTCGGCGTGGAGATCATGGCGAACTCCGATAACGTGTTGCGCGGTGGCCTGACGCCAAAGTTCGTTGACGTTCCAGAGCTGGTCAAGGTCTTGACTTACGCCGCTGCCGACGAGCCGCGTGTGCAACAACAAGATAAGTCCGCCCAGGACAATGTCCACGATGCCGCCGCATGGTCCTACCCAGTACCCATCGAGGAATTCCTGCTGGACCGCGTGGAGCTCACCGGTTCGTCTTCTGTGGATCTTGATTACGATGGCCCGACCATCGCCCTGTGCACCGCAGGTTCCGTAACCTTTACCGATGCTGCGGGCAAGACCCTCACCGCGACCCCAGGCCAAGCCGTCTGGCTGCCAGCTGCCGAGGGCCTCGTTACTGCTAATGCGGAATCCGACACCGCGGACCTCTTCGTCGCCCGCGCCTAGTCCGCGTTTAGCCCACACCAGCACGCTTCGCCGCCGCCCTCCGGTTTCAAGCGAAGCGTGCTTTTCAGTCTTCATTACAGCCGCGTTGCGGCCTGCTCTGCCCAATTCTTGGCGCATATTGTGGCTGCGTCGTAATGACCGCATTCCAGCGCATACAAGACAAGCACGTTTCCCCGATTTCTGACTTCAGAATCGAGGAAACGTGCTTGTTTTGTTCGTCTACGCCGAGAGTTGGCTCCGAATTAGCGCGTAGGCGCCGCTTCGCGCGGAGCCTGCTGGGCGGTGACCGGTGCCTGCTTGGTTGGCACCAGGTCGGTTGGCTCCTGGTTCTGATCGGCGGAAGGTCGCTTCGCAGCGGCATGGCCGGTGGGCTTCTCTTCCTTTGCCTTTTCGACCGTGTGGTGCTCCGTGCCAGCTGGCTCCTGGGCTGGGGCGTCGGTAATCTTGCCCGCATCTTCATGCACGGAAGGCTCCTCAGGCGAAGGCTGTGGAGTGGACGGGCCAGTGGTGGCCGGCGGGGTGGTGCCGCCCTGGTTGTTCTGCGGGGCACCAGTAGTCTGCGAGCCGTTCTGGTTGCCCGGGTAATCGGGTGTCAGACGCTGATTGCCTTGGCCGGTACCTTGACCACCTTGGGTGGTGTTATTGCTTTGCGAGGTGGTGCCCTGCGGGGAGATGTTTTCTGGACGATAGACCTTGGTGGGCTGGGTTGCCGCCTGTGGGCGCACTACCGCATTAGGGGCGAGAAACGGATCGTTGTTGTGCGGCTGCTGATGCTTGGAATCGCCAGACGAGGCGGTGGAACTCGTAGCGTGCGTGGAGTGCTGCTTTGAAGGGGAACGGTCCGTGGAAGAAGTGGTGGTCTCCTCGGCCGCGGTGTGGGTCGGGGAGACGGAGGTGGTCGCGGACTGATCCGCGGCGTTGGAATAGTTAGCGCTCGGCGAGCTCATGCGCCAGACGGCGACTCCGACGACGGCCGCGGCGATCAGTCCGGCCACAATGAACACGTAGACGCGGCGCGAATCTGGCTTCATCGTGGCTGTCCTTTCTATGAGGTGGGCGGTTTCAGCCCAAGGAGGAGGGCGATACAGCGCCCCGGTAACAAGTTGGTAACGAGACTATCATGTTTGGGAAACATTGCGACGGCGTCGCAATTCTGTGATAAGTACACAAAAAGGCAGTTCACGGGCGTAGAAGGCCATGCAAACCTTTTCATCGTCTTCTTTCTTTCACTAAGAAAGCGTGTATAAATGGCGCTGAAAGCACCGAAGGAGTCAAAAAGTGAGTACTTGGGACGAAAATATTTTCAGCACGGACCTCAACGTCGATTTCTTGGACGAGATGGCAAACCTCGATGAAGAAGGGGTAATTCGCGCCGTCGAGGATGCCTGCGAGGTCGCACACAGCAAGCCAAAACTCAGCGAAGAAGAGGAGCAGAATGCTCAAGCGGCGGCCACCATTGCTGCCATTTGGGCTGGTGCGCCCTTTAGCGCAGGCGAAGTAGTCGAAGACTACCCCTATATTAGGGAACTGGTGGGCTCTGGCAGCGAGACCCTGACGGAAAATGCCCTCGAGGTGCTTGAAAACGTCGAGGAAGAATATGACCTCGAGCCATTCATTGAGGCCCTGTCCTAAGCCGAACCTGCTGCCCGCGGCAGCGGCCGCGCGAGAGCGGCCCCGCGGGTGAAATAACAGAAGGGAAGATAGCCCACACCTATGCTGATCAGCATCGAAGGCATCGACGGTGCCGGTAAAAATACGTTGGTCTCCGCACTTAAGGAGTCGTTGGACCGGCCCGTAGAGGTTATTGCCTTTCCGCGCTATGCAGACTCGATTCACGCGCAGCTAGCGCAGAAGGCACTCTATGGAAAGATGGGCGACCTCACGGATTCGGCTTATGCCATGGCGACGCTATTCGCGTTGGATCGCTATGGCGTAAAGGACCAGCTGCAGCGCGCCAAGGATTCGGACACTGTGGTGCTCCTGGATCGTTACGTGGCTTCCAATGCCGCGTATTCGGCGGCGCGGCTCGAAGACGATGCGGTGATGGAGTGGGTGCACGATCTGGAATTTGGCACTCTCGGCCTGCCGCAGGCGGACCTGCAGGTGTATTTGGATACGGCGGTAGAGGTGGCGTCGGAAAGAGCGCAGGCACGAGCCCAAGCAGACGCCAGCCGGGAACGCGACCGCTACGAACGCGATGGTGGGTTGCAAGAACGCACCGCCGCAGCCTACCGGCGCTTGGCAGATGCGGGCTGGGGTGGACGCTGGATCGCTACCGCCGATGCGGATACTATTATTTCAGCGATAAAAGACCTTGTAGGAGAATAGAACGTGGCGCCCAAGATTTTGGTTGTCGATGACGATCCGGCTATCTCAGAGATGCTGACCATTGTGCTCGAGTCCGAGGGACTCAAGCCCATTCCGGTCATGGACGGCAATGACGCCGTGCCTGCCTTTGAGCAGCACGAGCCGGACCTCATCCTGTTGGACCTCATGCTTCCGGGCATGAACGGCGTAGATATTTGCCGTGCCATCCGCCGTGAATCCTCCGTGCCCATCGTTATGCTGACCGCCAAGACCGATACGGTTGATGTGGTACTCGGCCTTGAATCCGGCGCGGATGATTACATCACCAAGCCATTCAAGCCCAAGGAACTCATCGCCCGCATCCGTGCGCGCCTGCGTCGCACCGATTCTGCGGAATCTGAAATCCTGGAGGTTGCGGACCTTGTCATTGATGTGCCGGAACATACCGTTCGCCGCACCGATGGCACCGAGCTGAACCTGACCCCGCTGGAGTTTGACCTGCTGCTGGAGATGGCGCGCCGCCCCGGCCAAGTACACACGCGTGAATCGCTGTTGGAATCCGTGTGGGGCTATCGCAATGCTTCTGATACCCGCTTGGTAAACGTGCACGTCCAGCGCCTGCGTGCCAAGATCGAGCACGATCCGGAAGATCCGCAGATTGTGCTGACCGTGCGCGGTGTGGGGTATAAGACCGGCAAGGCCGGCGCCGGGGAGTAAGGATCATCGGCATCATTGAGCGGCTAAGGCGCATTCGAGACGCCTTCATTACAACGTGGCGCACCTCTTTGCAGGCGCGCGTCATTGGCATGATCTTGGTCGCCTCCTCGGTGGTCATGATCATCTTGGCCTACGCGTTGGTGTCCGTGCTCACCCAGCGCCTGGTCAGCCAGAAAGAAGACGTGGCCCAACAGGAGCTGGAGCGCGCCCGCACGGCCGTGGAACAGCAGATCGATGCCACCAGTTCTGCTAACTCCGTCCAGGTACGTATTAACTCTGCGCGTGCTGCGTTGGGCCAGCTCTCCGCCCAGCCGGGCGATACCCAGACGGTTTATGAGCCAGTCATCGTAGTGGAAAACCAGGATGGCTCTGTTACCACTTCGCCCGAGGATTTCCCGGTGCCGGATCAGTTGCGGGAGATGGTGGATCAAGGCCAGATTGCGCAGCAGTATTTCCCGGCGCCGCGCGAAAATGGTGATCACTACAACGCCTTGCTGGTAGGCACGCCTACCGATACCGATATTCCCCATACGCAGGTCTACTTGGCGTTGTCCATGGAATCGGAAGAATCCACCATGGCGTTGATGCGCGGTCTGCTTTCGGCGGCCGGTGTGGTCGTCGTGGTGCTGCTGGTGGGCATTGCCTGGCTAGCTACCCAGCAGGTAATTACGCCAATTCGCTCGGCCTCGCGCATTGCGCAGCGCTTGGCGGCGGGTCATTTGAAGGAGCGCATGGCCGTCGATAGCGATGATGAGATGGGTCGCTTGGCCGCGTCCTTCAATAACATGGCCGATAAGCTTTCCTCCCAAATTGCACAGCTGGAGGAGTACGGCGATTTGCAGCGCCAGTTTACTTCTGACGTCTCCCATGAGCTGCGCACCCCATTGACCACCGTGCGCATGGCCGCGGACATGATTGAGGCGGAGAGCGATAGCCTGCCGTACGGCGCCCAGCGCGCTTCCCGCTTGATGTCGAGCGAACTCGACCGCTTCGAGGAATTGCTCGCGGACTTGCTGGAGATTTCTCGCCACGATGCTGGTGTGGCGGATTTGTCTACGGCAGCCATTGATCTGCGCTCGTGTGTGGAGGCGGCCTACGGGCAGGTGGAGCATTTGGCCCGCGAGCTCGACGTGGAGGTCCAGCTCAACCTGCCGGAGGAGCGCATCGGAGTCGAGGCCGATTCCCGCCGCCTTGAGCGCATCTTGCGCAACCTACTGGCCAATGCCATTGACCACTCGGAGGGCAATCCAGTGGCGGTAGACATCGCAGCCACGGACACTGCGGTGGGCGTTACCGTTACGGACCATGGCGTGGGCTTAAAACCTGGCCAGGAAGAGCTGGTATTCAACCGCTTCTGGCGTGCGGATTCTTCCCGCAAACGCCATTCTGGCGGCACCGGTTTGGGCTTGGCTATCGCCCGCGAGGATGCCGTCCTGCACGGCGGCACGCTAGATGCCACCGGTTACGAGGGATTTGGTTCTCGCTTCCGCCTCATTATTCCACGTACCCCGAATACCGAGGTGGGCGAGGCTCCCATCGCTGTGGAGATTCCCGGCGCACCCGTCACCAGCACTGCGGATGGTAGTGAGCTGGCAGAATCGCGACCAGAACCCGATGCTGCAGCTGCAGAAGCACCGGGCCCAGGCGCCGCCGAGCCGGATGGCGGGCCCGCTTCTGCAACGCCGGCCATTTCATCCGGCATGAGCTCACCGCACGTCGAGAAGAGTGACAGGGACGCCGATGGTGAGGTAGAAGGCGATGGCATCCTCTGGCCTTCGGAACGTGAGCTTAACCGCGGCGCGGCCGCCCCGGACAGGCGCGCCTATAAGGCCCCGGACTTTGAGGGTAGGAGGAAATAAGCGTGTTGAGAGCGAACTATCGCAAGACCGCGGTTGTCGGCACCGCAGCGGCCGTGCTGTTCGTCAGCGGTTGTTCCACGCTGCCGAATAACACCGGCCCGCAAGTAGTCGGTACCTACCAACAGCAAGAGGATGGCCCTGAGGAAGTCATTGCACCGCAACCCGGCGATGACCCGGACCTGACGCTGCGCGATTTCTACCAGGCTTCCGCCGTGCCGGGAAACGACCATGAGGTCGCGCGCGGCTTTCTGACCGATAACGCTCGCGAAGCCTGGGACGCCAGCGGTGATGTGATGGTAGTCGATAGCCTGGACATCGTTACCGCTCCCGCAAGTAAGCAAAGCTCGAGGGACAATGAGCGCGCTTTCACGGTGCGCGGCACCATCATCGGCCGCCTGAAATCCGGCGGTGCGTACGTGCCGGAAAATGAGGGCTACGAGGCCGTCATCTACATGAAAATGCAAGACGATAGGTGGCGCGTCGATGGTTTGCCGGCCGGAGTAGTAATGGAGCGCAATGAAATGCGCAATCACTACACCCCGCAATCGCTGTACTTCTTTAAGCAGAGTGACGATGTGCTGGTTCCAGACCGCCGCTGGCTGTACAAGGGTGGCGAACAATCGGAGTCGACGCTCATCACGCTGTTGATGGAGGGGCCTTCAGCCAGCATTGCGCCCGCTACCCGGCGGGCAGCAGGGGAGAATGTCACTTTCGCCGGCTATGACCGTGAACAGGGCTACCAATTCGAGGGCCTTGCTGATTTGGACTCCCATGATCGCACGCTCTTTGCGTCCCAGTTGGTGTGGACGCTTACGGAAGCCGGCCATACCGGCCCCTTCAAGGTCAAGGCCGATGGCGGTGACTTGGTGGAGGGCATGGATAGCCTGAGCGTGGATGACTTCGCGGACTATAACCCGGAGGAAAGCAGCACCTCTTTGTCTAAGCTCTACGCCCTCAATGAGGGCAACCTGCTCGAGGTGGACGATGGTGTGGCCGAGCCCGTGAAATCCACGCTGGGCAGCAGCGGTGATGTGCAATCCGTAGATGTTGCCGATAGCGGCCTCGTAGCGGCAGTGCGCCGCAAATCCAATAATGACTTCTCGCTGCAGATTGGCGAGCTTGATGGCCAGCTGCAGGATTCGGTGGAAGGCCCCACACTGGCACGGCCGACCTTCGAGTACAACGGGCAAGCCGCCTGGACCGTGGTCGATGGTGATCGCATCGTGCGCGTGGTGCGCTCCAAGACCACAGGCCGCATCTCCGAATCTGAGGTGGATGCCCGCAGCATCGACGATATCGAGGGCGAAATATCCGTTATCCGCTTGTCCCATAGCGGTGCGCGCGTGGCCATGATCATTGATGGCCACGTGTATATCGCGGCCGTTGCCCAATCCAGCAGCGGCGATAAGCGCATCGTCAATGCCCGCGAGGTAGGCCCTGAAGTATCCGGTTCGGCACTTTCGCTGGACTGGAATGCGGATGGCTCGCTTATCGTGGGTACCTCCTCGAGCCAGTCGCCCGTATGGCGCATCGAGCAGGATGGTTCCTCGGCCTCGACCATGCCCACCGGCAATATCACCGCCCCTGTGGTGGCCGTGGCAACCTCGCCTACCAAGCTCTTTATTACTGATTCGCACGCCATGCTGGAGCTTCCCTCCACCGTCATGGACGAAACCAATTGGCGCGAGGTCTCCGGTCTGCAGGGTCGGCGTTCTTCCCCTATCGTTTCTAATTAGCCGCCAGAGGGCTTGTGCGGCTGGGGAGAGGCAATTATGAGCTTGGGGGAGCTTATTTTTCCGCGCGCGTGCGCTGGGTGCGGCGCGCCGGGCGAGGTTTTGTGTCCTCGGTGCCGCGATCACTTGCGGCAGCCGCCCTACATGGTGGCGCGACCCCGGCCGCTGGGCGCGCCCGTCTATGCTCTCGGCCCCTATTCCGATATTCGCCGCCGTATCATCATTGGTATGAAGGAGCGAGGCAATCGGCCGGTTCGCGAGTATGTGGGGGCCGTCTTCGCAGCCGGGCTGGCCCATTTGAGCGCCCGCGGCGATATCCCGCGCGAATTCACTCTCGTTCCCGCTCCTACTCGGCCGCGTTCGGCGCGGGCACGCGGGGGAGATCCGGTGTCCGCTGTGTGTCACGCCGCGGCGCAGCACCAGGGCGTGGGCGTGTGCGCGGCGCTTGCTATGGGCCAGTCCACCGCGGACCAGTCCGAGCTCAGTGCCCAGGATAGGTGGGCAAACTTGCAGGGCCGAGTCCGCGTGCGCGTGCCCAGTGCTCAGGCGCCTGCGCTGCTTGCCGACGACGTCATTACCACCGGTGCTACCCTCGCCGCGAGCATCGCCGCCCTGCAGGCCGCGGGTGTAGAAGTCTGCGGGGCTTTGGTCTTTGCGGATGCCTAGATAGGGGTGGTACCCACCCTCGAGGTAGGGGAGTTGCCTAAAAATCTCTCGCAAAGGTCATAACCAGTGCTATCATGAGGGGTGTCACAGAGAGATAGTTACTGTGATTGATTCTAGTCCCCACTACTCAAGGGAGGCATCTCAATGTCCCAGCCAAACAAAGCTCAGGTAACGATTACGGGCCGCAATGTCGAGGTCCCCGATCACTTCCAAGAGCGAGTCAATGACAAGCTGGCCAAGATTGAACGCCTTGACCCCACCCTGACCTTCTTCCATGTGGAGCTACAGCACGAACCAAACCCGCGCCGCGACTCCGAAGCGGAGCGCATCCAGATCACCGCTACCGGTAAGGGTCACATTGCCCGCGCTGAAGCCAAGGAAGATTCCTTCTACGCAGCGCTCGAAACCGCCTTGGGCAAGATGGAGCGCTCCCTGCGCAAGGTGAAGGTGCGCCGCGAAAACGTCAAGAGCGGTCACCGTGCGCAGAAGGGAACCGGTGAGATTGCCGCTGAAATGGTAGCTCAGGCCGAGGCTGAGCGTGCAAAGGAAGAGCGCTACGTTGACCCTTATGCTGAGACCGTTGAGGACATTCGGCCAGGCCAGATCGTCCGTACTAAGGAGCACCCGGCTACCCCGATGAGCGTGGATGATGCCTTGAGCGAGATGGAGCTGGTGGGCCACGACTTTTTCCTCTTTATCAATGAGGAAAACAATAAGCCGTCCGTGGTGTATCGCCGCCATGCCTACGACTACGGCATTATCTCCCTCTCGGAAGACGCTGAAGCTTAAAGAAGCTTCTACTTCTCTTAGTTAATGACCCTGCTGCGTGTATGCAGCGGGGTCGATTTTTTTGGTTAGGGGAGGGGGCGCCGGCAAGCAGGTTCCGGGGGATATACAGGCTGAACGGAGGCTGTGCGCCTGCCCTATGTGCTAGGCGGGAGGTGCTTTGTGAAAGCGAGTGAGTACAATAGCGACGAGTTAACTTTATTGTCGCGACTAGAAGGACTAACTAACCGTGTTTGGACTTTCCAAGCTGCTGCGCGCGGGCGAGGGCCGTACGGTCAAGCGCCTGGGCAAAATGGCAGACGATGTAATTGCCCTTGAGGATAAGTACGCGGAGCTTTCGGACGACGAACTTAAGGCAAAGACCGACGAGTTCAAGACTCGCCTGCGAGACGGCGAAGAGATGAATGACATCTTGCTCGAGGCTTTTGCCACCGTCCGCGAGGCTGCCTGGCGCGTCCTCGATCAGAAGCACTACCGCGTGCAGATCATGGGCGGTGCGGCCCTGCACTTCGGCAACGTCGCTGAGATGCGCACCGGTGAGGGCAAGACCCTGACCTCGCTGCTGCCGGCCTACCTCAATGCCCTTGACGGCAAGGGTGTCCACATCGTGACCGTTAACGATTACTTGGCAAAGCGCGATGCCGAGATGATGGGCCGTGTCCACCGCTGGCTTGGCCTGTCCGTGGGCGTCATCCTGTCCGAGATGCGCCCGCCAGAGCGCAAGGCTGCCTACGATTGCGACATTACCTACGGCACCAATAATGAGCTCGGCTTTGACTACCTGCGCGATAACATGGTCCGCTCCCTCAACGATGTGGTGCAGCGCGGTCACAACTTCTGCATCGTGGACGAGGTTGACTCGATTCTTATCGATGAAGCCCGTACCCCGCTCATCATCTCCGGCCCGGTAGATGGTTCCTCCCAGTTCTATAGCGTCTTCGCGCAGCTGGCCCCGCGCATGCGCGAGGGTATCCACTACGAGGTGGACCACAAGAAGCGCACCATCGGCGTGCTGGAAGAGGGCGTGGAATACGTCGAGGATCAGCTCGGTATCGATAACCTCTACGCCCCCGAGCACTCCCAGCTGGTGTCCTACCTGAACAACGCCCTGAAGGCCAAGGAGCTGTTCACCCGCGATAAGGACTACATCGTTCGCAATGGCGAAGTCATGATCGTGGACGGTTTCACCGGCCGCGTGTTGGCCGGACGCCGCTACAACGAGGGCATGCACCAGGCCATTGAGGCCAAGGAGCAGGTGGAGATCAAGAACGAGAACCAGACTCTGGCTACCGTTACCCTGCAGAACTACTTCCGTCTGTACGAGAAGATCTCCGGAATGACCGGTACGGCAGAAACCGAGGCTGCCGAGCTGCACTCCATCTATGGCCTGGATGTGGTGCCGATTCCTACCAATAAGCCGAATCAGCGTGCCGATCACTCTGACCGCATCTACAAGACGCAGGAAGCTAAGTTTGCTGCCGTAGTGGACGATATTGCAGAGCACGTCGAGTCCGGCCAGCCAGTTCTGGTCGGTACCACCTCCGTGGAGCGCTCCGAGTACCTGTCCCAGCTGCTGTCTAAGCGCGGCGTTAAGCACAACGTGCTTAACGCTAAGCACCACGAGGAAGAGGGCCAGATCATCGCCCGTGCAGGCCGCCCCGGCACCGTCACCGTGGCTACCAATATGGCCGGCCGTGGTACCGATATCGTGCTCGGTGGCAACCCTGAGGTCATCCTCGATGAGAAGCTGCGCGAGCGGGGCCTCGATCCATTCGAGGATGAAGAGAAGTACCAGGAAGCCTGGGAAGCAGAAATCGATTCCGAGAGGGAGCGCTCCAAGAAGCTGGGTGACCAGGTACGCGAGGCCGGTGGTCTCTACGTGCTGGGTACCGAGCGTCACGAGTCCCGCCGCATTGATAACCAGCTGCGTGGTCGTACCGGCCGCCAGGGTGACCCGGGTGAGACCCGCTTCTACCTGTCCATGCGCGATGAGCTGATGGTGCGCTTCGTGGGCCAGTCCATGGAAAACATGATGAACCGCCTCAATGTTCCGGACGATGTCCCCATCGAGGCCAAGATGGTCTCCAACTCCATCAAGGGCGCCCAGGCGCAGGTGGAGAACCAGAACTTTGAGATGCGTAAAAACGTCCTTAAGTACGACGAGGTGCTCAACGAGCAGCGCAAGGTGGTCTACGCTACCCGCTACGACATCCTTGATGCCGGCGATATTCAGGACAATATTCGCGGCATGATTGATGACACCGTGTCCGCTTATGTCGCCGGTGCTACTTCCACCGGCTACGTCGAGGACTGGGATCTAGACGCACTGTGGAATGCGCTGGATTCCCTCTACGGCCCCACCATTTCCCATGAGGAGCTGGTGGAAGGCTCCGAGTATGGTTCCCCAGGCGAGCTTTCTGCCGAGCAGCTTCGCGACGCCCTGGTGCAGGACGCCAATAATGAGTACGACAAGCTCGAAGAATCTGTGACCGCTATTGGCGGCGAGCAGCAGATGCGAAATACCGAGCGCATGGTCATTCTGCCGATTATTGACCAGAAGTGGCGCGAGCACCTCTATGAGATGGACTACCTCAAGGAGGGCATTGGCCTGCGTGCGATGGCGCAGCGTGATCCGCTGGTGGAATACCAGAAGGAGGGCGGCGAGATGTTCAACGCCATGAACGATGGCGTGAAGGAAGAGACCGTCCGCCAGCTGTTTATGCTGCGCAAGCAGTTCAAGCAGCAGGAAGAGGAGCAGGCCGGCGAATCCGCTGCTACCGCTTCCGGCAACGGTGAGGGCACCGTAGAAGCCTAGGCCTCGGCGTCCTTCCTCCCAACCCCGCCCCGCCCCCGCTTGTGATAGTGGGAGCGGGGCGGGTTTCGTTTCAGGAAAGAATGAGTAGAATATAAGGAACTTGTCCATCCTGCTTATTTCCTGTGAGGAACTCCACTGACGATGCGCCGCCGCTCTTTGCGTCTCGGTATTACGACGCTCCTGTCTGCCACCTTGCTCGGTGGCGCCACGCCGGCCGTGGCCTATGAGGTGCAGCGTGATTCTGCCACCTCGTTGCGCATCATTTTGGATTCGGGCGAAAAAATTGAGCAGGATAACGCAGTTGCGGCCATCCTGGCCATTGCTACCCAGCGCAAGGAAGCATTGGTAGCCGATGGAATTTTGTCCCAGGATAAGGCGGACGCCGCCTTCGAGTACTACTTTGGCAATGCCCGGCTCAATACCGCGCGCACCGATGGCAATATTTATTCCACGCCGCTGGACTTCCCGTGGGAGCCAGAGGAGCGGACGCAATCCCTAGACGGCAAGCAGTACACCGAAGCGGCCGTACTGGATTACCTCGACATGCTGGGCGCCAATTACGCCCAGGCGGTAATTCGCGCCGAGCTGGGTGAATTCACCAAGGATGTGCCGCAGGCCCCCGCCGGCAAAGTGGCGCCCTCTCCGCGTGCCCAGCTGCCGACCATCGGGGATACAGGCTCCGCCTTCCCATATGAGTTTCCGGCCTATGCGGCGGCGCTGCGCGATATTGTCACCATCACCAAGCAGGTCAATGCACCCCTAGAGTGGGCCGCCGCGTCGCACCATACTGCAGGATCCGTGCCCGCGGATGCGACGGCGGACGAGCATTCCGGTCTATCCGCCTTCGAAGGTGGCCTCCTAGCCACCGGTATTGCGGCGCTGACCAGCGCCGCCGGATTCGGATGGTCCGCGCTCGACTGGTCCGAAATCCTTTCGCAATTGGGCCAGTTCTTCTCCTAGGCGCCAAGCCCTGCCCGCTGGGTTAGAGCAAGCGGAACGACGTTAAACCGGTGGGGCTCGCCGATCCCGTAAATGCATGCTGCTGTTGGCCTATGTGGGCGGAGCCAAAGTACTCGCCATTGGGCCGCGCGTGCAGGCTGGTCAATTGCAGTCTGTCCGTGGCATAGGGGCTTGTGCGTCGGCGCACCCACGAGCCAATGTGCAGGCGGATGGCATCCGAATAGCGCGGGGAATTGAGATGGGCTAGCGGGCGATAGCCGGCGGCTACCTCGAGCGCGAAGACTACCCAGCCTTGGATGCGGTGTTGGGCGGCGACTTCCGCGGACGTCGGCAAGCGGCCGTAGTGCACGCGGTGGGGTGCAATGAAGAGTTTGAGGTGCGAGTAGCCAGGGATGGGCTCGTACATGGTGGGGAAGTAATGCTCCTGCATAAGGACAGGAGGCGGACGCGTGATAATTGTCTCATGCCCGCCCCAACCCCGCCATTTCTGAGGGTTTCCTGAAAGGGGTGGGCGCGAATGCGCGCGTGGTTCGCTATACTCTCGGGGAGTTAAATAGAATCGTAACCAAAGGATTTAAGTACATGCGTGGTCTAATCGTTGACTATGTCGGCGTCCTTGACGGCACCGAAGAAGACAACCGCCGCTGGAAGGCGCTGCTGGCCGCCGCCAAGGAAAATGGCGCAGCAACCGCCATCCTGTCCAATGACCCAGGCGGACCAGGCGCGGAGCACATCCGCGAGTGGGAGTACCGCGGAAACGTCGACGCAGTCGTTCTCTCCGGCGAGGTGGGGGCGGAAAAGCCAGAGGTTGCAGCCTTCCAAGCGGCAGCGGATGCCCTTGAGTTGCCGCTCAATGATTGTGTCATGGTTGATGATTCCATTCTCAACGTTCGCGCGGCCGTAGAGGCAGGCATGGTCGGCTTCTTGTACACGAGCTTCGACCGCGTGTCCGTAGAAATTCAGGCAGTCTTCGATATTGAAGGTGAGTTTTAGTGGCTAAAGCCCGCGTTTACATCCCTGCTACCTACGCCATGCTGGCGGAGCTGGAAGAAACCGGCTCCCTGTCCGCGCGCTCGGGTTGGGGCTTTATGGTAACCCCTGCGCTGCAGGAGTTTTATACCGAGGGTGATGAAGAAGAAATTGCCTACTCGGCTTTCCTTGAGGCTTCTATGGCCTCCATGCGCCTTTTGGCCATTGGCGATGAAGAGAAGTTCCCGCACCGCCGCGTGGTTATCTCGGTAGACCTGGATGATTCTGTCCTCACCCCGCGCCCGGATATGGGCGAGCCGGTGGTAGAGCTCAAACCAGCGCAGATCAGCAAGGATGACCTAGCAGCCATCCACGTGGATATTGCGGAGTCCGAGGAAACCACCGCGAAAGCCATCGAGGCTATCGATACCGCAGACCTTGGCGATGAGGATGCGGAGCTGGCTGTAGGCGATGCACTAGATAAGTTCATGGCTTTTTATCACCCCACCGAGCTGCCGTTCCTCGTAGAACTGCTCTAATTTCTTAAGGAGACAATATGACTCAGCGCTTCAAGAACCTCGCTGCGGCCACCGTTACCGCAGGCGCAGCCCTCAGTGCCGCGCCGGCCGCCCTGGCAGATACCACCCCAGCTGCGGATGCGGCTGCCGACGCCGTGCCCACCACCCCGTGGCTGGCGCTGCTGGAGACTTCGTCCCAGGGCACCTGGGGCCAGATCCTCGATGTATTCTTCGGCATCGTGGATGGCATTTTGGGTGTTATGGCCGACACCGGCTTCCACCTCTAATTTTCCCACTCCACGTTGGTGCGCAGGGCCTCGAGTAGGCCGCGCACCGCGTCGCGCCGCCGTGCACTGGCGGTATCAGGGGGAATCAGCGCAGGATCATCGAGGCCGCATTCTGGGTCCGCAGGCGGGCCCATATGCGTACAACCGCGGGGGCAGTCCTCGATGGCGGCGGCAAGGTCTTCAAAGACGCCAAGCACGTCATCGGCATCCACGTGTGCGAGGCCAAAGGAACGGATGCCTGGGGTATCGATAATCCAGCCGCCGGTGAATGCATCCTCGGCGGGGAGGGGGAGCGCCACCGATTGGGTGGAAGTATGCCTGCCCTTGCCGACGCCCGATACTTCCCCTGTCTCCCTATCCGCGTCTGGTACCAGCCGGTTGACCAGGGTGGATTTGCCCACGCCGGAATGTCCGATGAGCGCGGTGACGTGGCCGTCGATGTGGTTGCGCACCGCCTCAAGTCCGTCTTCGACGCCGGCTTCCACCACCGTGATATCGAGATCGGCGAACTCGGCCGCGAAGGGGGCAGGATCGGTGAGATCGGTCTTGGTCAAGCACAGGATGGGGTGGATATTGCCCACAAACGCAGCGATGAGGGCGCGCTCGACAAACCCAGAGCGCGGCGGCGGATCGGCCACGGCGGTGACGATCAGCATCTGGTCCGCATTCGCCACCACGATGCGCTCATAAGGGTCGGTGTCATCGGCCGTGCGCCGGAGGACGGAGGTGCGTTCTTCCAGCTTCACAATGCGCGCTAGGGTGTCCTTCTTGCCGGAGGTATCGCCCACCACGCCCACGCGGTCGCCCACCTCGATGGCGGTGCGGCCCAGCTCACGGGCGCGCATGGCGGTGACGCGGGGGCCGTCGTCTAGCGCAACGCCCCAGCGCCCGCGGTCCTTGGTGATAACCATACCGAACTTGGCATTTTTGTGCTTGGGGCGGTCCTTAGTACGCGGCCGCGAGCCCTTGCCGGGGCGCACGCGCACATCGGATTCGTCGAAGGAACCGAAACGCCTAGCCATTGCTCTCCTGTTGCTCGGGGTCCACCATCGTCTCCCACATGCGGTCGAAGCCGGGCAGGGTCTTCGCGGTGGTGGAAATGTCTTCTACCTCTACGCCCGGTACCCGCAGGCCGATAATCGCGCCCGCGGTGGCCATGCGGTGATCCGCGTAGCACGGCCACTCGCCGCCGTGGAGAGGGGCGGGGTCGATGTGTAGGCCGTCGGCAAGCTCGGTGACCTTGCCGCCGAGGGCGTTGATATTATCCGCCAGCGCCTTCAAACGGTCGGTCTCGTGCCCGCGCACGTGCGCAATGCCGGTCAGGGTAGAGGGGGTGTCCGCCAGGACGCACAATGCCGCGACGGTGGGGGTGAGCTCGCCAATATCGCCCATGTTGCGCTCGATCCCCTGCAGCACGCCGTCCTTGGCACCCTTGGCAGTGACAAAGCCCGGCTCTTGGGTGACCATGACACCCATATCCACCAAAATATGGCGAATGGCGTCGCCCGGCTGGGTGGTATTGGCAGGCCAGCGCTTAATGGTTACCCGGCCGCCGGTGACGGCAGCGGCGGCAAGGAAGGGCGTGGCATTGGAGAGATCCGGCTCGATTGCCCATTCCCGCCCGGCAATCGGGCCAGGGTGCACGGTCCAGGTATTCTCGCCGGAATCCACGCGTACGCCGGCTTGGCGCAGCATGCCCACGGTCATTTCCACGTGCGGCAAAGAGGGCAACGGGCCGCCCTCGTGGGTTACGGTGATGCCCTTTTTAAAGCGTGCACCGGCTAGCAGTAGCCCGGAGACGAACTGCGAGGAACCAGAGGCGTCGATAGTGACCTCGCCGCCTTCCGGCACGCCGTGCGAGCGCACGGTAAAGGGCAAGCTATCGCCGTCCACCTCGACGCCGAGCTGGCGCAGTGCATCCAGGGTGGTGGACATGGGGCGGGCGTAGGCCTGCTCGTCGCCGTCGACAAGCACGGCGCCGTCCGCCAGGGCCGCAACCGGCGGGATAAAGCGCATGACCGTGCCGGCTAGGCCGCAGTCCACCGTGGCGCCCTTAAGCGGGCCGGGGGTGACGTGAATATCCTCGCCTTCGTGCTCGAAGCGCACGCCCATAGATTCCAGGGCGTTTTCCATCAGCTGCGAATCGCGCGAGACCAGCGGCGCGCGCAGGGTAGAGGGGCCATCGGCCAACGCCGCCAGAATGAAGGCGCGGTTGGTAATAGACTTCGAGCCCGGCACGTGCTGGGCCCACGCTATGGGGCCTGCCGCTTGCGGGGCGGACCAAGGTTGAGACATATCGTCCATAATAGAGGGCATGTGCGGAAGATTCGTTCTTTTTACCGAGTCCCTTCTCGATGAAGTGGGCGCGCTGCCCGGAGTTACTGAGGTCCACGCCCCACAAGGCACCCCAGGCCCGCGCTACAATATCGCGCCCACCCAGCCGGTGGCGATAGTGCGCGTGCACGAAAGCCTCGCCCAAGTCGACCCTGCGCGGTGGGCACTGCTGCCGCACTGGAAGAAGGACCTGGACGGCCCGCCGCTGTTTAACGCCCGGGCGGAGACGGTGGCCACCAAACCCTCCTTCCGGCATGCCTTTAAGGGGCAGCGCTGCCTTATCCCCATGAACGGCTACTACGAATGGCACCAGGAAGAAGGCGGCAAGCAGCCCTATTACGTTCGCGCGGAAGAGGGCCTGTTGTGGGCGGCGGGCCTATGGGACACCGGCCTGGACCGCCTGTCTGCCACGATTGTCACCACCGCCGCCACGGAAGAAATGGAGTGGCTGCACCACCGCCTGCCGCGCTTCTTGGTGGCCGAAGAAATGCGTACCTGGCTGGAGGGCAGCCCCGAGGAAGCTGCTGAGCTGCTCTTGCCGACGCCCCTGCGCGGCTTCCACACCCACCCCGCCGACAAGGCCGTGGGCAGCGTATCCAACGATTATCCGGAGCTACTGGGCGAGTAGATCGGCAAAGCTAGCAGAGCACAGCTCTGCGAGGCTCTCCGCACTGAGCTCGATATCGAGCCCGCGGCGCCCGCCGGAAATAAAGACAGTATCGAAAAGGACGGCGGTTTCCTCAATGACCGTGGGCAGCGGGTTTTTCTGGCCCAGCGGGGAAATGCCGCCGGGAATGTATCCGGATGACTTGGATGCGTCATGCGGATCCGCCATGGCGGCCTTAGAAACGCCGTGGGCGGCCGCGGCCTTCTTGAGGCTCAGGTGGTGGGTGGTAGGGATGACGCACACTGCCAACTGCCGCTTGGGCCCTTTGCCCGCCGTTAAATCGATGACCAGGGTTTTGAGCACGCGATCCGGCTCTACCTCTAGGGCAGCCGCGGCGTGATCACCGAAGTGATCCTTGCCCGCCTCAAAGGTATACACGTGGTGGTCTACGCCGGCATCTTCCACGACTTTGAGCGCTGGGGTAGCTGCATGCGGGGACTTTTTAGACATGCCTGGGATTCTAACGCTACGCGTTAGGATAGAAATTGTGGCTAAAGAAACAATCAGCGAAAAGGAGCTGCAGCGCCGCTTCGAAGCGGAAGCGCTGCCCCTGCTAGACCAGCTCTACGGCGGTGCCCTGCGCATGACGCGCAACCCGCAAGATGCTGAGGATCTCGTGCAGGAGACCTACCTCAAGGCCTATAAGTCCTTTCATTCCTTCAAGCAAGGTACAAACCTTAAGGCTTGGCTGTATCGCATCATGACCAATAACTACATCAACTCCTACCGCAAGGCGAAGCGCCGCCCCACGGAGTCCTCGGCCGATGACTTGAGCGATTTTCAGCTCTATACCACTGCTGGGCACGATTCCACTGGCCTGGAATCCGCCGAGGTATCAGCGCTTAAAGACATGCCGGACGCCACCATTTCAGAGGCCATGAATGACCTGCCCGATGACTACCGGATGGTGGTGTACTACGCGGATGTTGAAGGCCTTGCATATAAGGAGATTGCAGAGATCATGGATACTCCGCTAGGTACCGTGATGTCTCGCTTGCATCGGGGAAGAAAATTGCTCCGGAAAGCGTTGAAAGACGTGGCACGAGAACAAGGCATTGGATTAGAACACCCAGACATGGAGGAGAAGTAATGGACCGCGCAACGGAACACAACTGTGGTGCGTGTAGCTCCCCAGAGGTACAGGCCCTCCTGTGCGAGCTTCTCGATGAATCCACCACCTATGCCCGCGCACTCGCCATCCGCGAGCACATCGCCCAGTGCGATTTCTGCCAACAGCGCCTCGAGAGCGAGGAGATTATCCGCTCCCTGGTGCGCAACTGCTGTAACGGCCAGGCCAAGGCGCCGCAGGCGCTGCGCCGCCGCATTTCGGTAGAGATTACCCGCATCGACACGGCGTGGTAGGCACTGTTGCTCACCCGCTGTGGTGGGGTCTGGTTTCATGATCTTCCAACTTTTTGCTTGAGTCCATACTGATCGGGCCGAATTGAGGGCGGAAGGGCCGAATTGAGACCCTAATGTGTTCAATTCGGCCCGATCACATTGGACTTAAGGCACGGAGAGGTCAAGCGGGGAGCTAGGAGACGACATCGATGTGCGTCTGACATAGCAAAAGCCCGGTTCTACAGTCTAAGTGACCGAGGGAACCGGGCTTTGAGTAATGCTGTGCGTTATGCGCCAGGACGCTTGCCGTGATTAGCGGACTTCTTGCGGCGATCCTTGCGCTTGCGACCACGCTTGCTCATTGCGCACTCCTTCGTTGAGGGTATCTGAACTTTATTCAACTGTAGCGGCTAAGGGCGCCGAAACGAAAATTGGGGGCTGCTTATTAAGCGGAAACGCGGGCGCGGCCACGGCCGCGGTTGCGGCGGCGCTTGAGGGCGCGGCGCTCCTCTTCAGACAGGCCGCCCCAGACGCCGGCGTCCAGGCCGGATTCCAGTGCCCACTTCAGGCAGGAAGAGGCAACAGGGCAGCGGTTGCAGACCAGCTTGGCCTTAGCGATTTGGGTAAGTGCGGGACCAGAATTGCCTACTGGGAAGAACAGCTCGGGGTCTTCGTCGCGGCAAACAGCTTCGTGGCGCCAATCCATGATTGATATCTCCTAACAAAAATTCGACAGCAGTAAGCACAAGCGCTTTTCACGAAAATGAAAAGCAACCAATGCCAGGGTGGGTGGTTGTGTGAACTGGTCTGCGTGCAGTGGGGCCCGGTCTCGAGGTCGGGCCAGCGTCGCCGCCGCCAATGGTTCACATTGTGGTTGCTTGAAGTTTCCTTCAAGTTAAGAAGAGGTTTACGTCCTCTTTCTTTTTGCTACCCCAGAATCATGACATGTTTACTCAGACTCCGCTAGGGGTAGAGGCAAAATTGTGTCCAACCTCACTTGATTGAAACTGGTGTGGGGGTCATTTGAGTCCATGATCGAGTTGAAAGAAGCCTGTGAGAAACGCGCTGAACTGGCGTATTGTCCAAAAAACATTGAGTGCGGTGACTGAAGAGGCGTCAAATCTACCCAGCTAACCTCTGCCCCCGCGAAACCTGAGTGGCGCAGAAGGAAACGGCGCTGGCCGGTGAGTAGACTGTGGGTTTGTGTCTAAGCAGAAGAAAAAGCAGGTAAACAAAAAGCAAAGTGTTTCCTCCGCGCAGCCGGCGCGTGAGGAGAAGGCCCAGCAGGGCGCGCCACAGCCGGTACTCGTGGCCGCAGCGCTCGCCGTGGTTCAGTCCATTGCCGTCATCTGCTTCGGTATCTTCCTGATTGTGCGCGAGGCGACCGGCGCAGAAAATGAATCCATGGTGTCGGACTCGGGCTCCGGAAGCTTTGTAGGGCTGGGCACCGCGCTATTTATCTTTATTGTTTTTGGCTTTGTCATCGTCGGTGCTTGGGCCATGGTCAAGGGAAAGCGCTGGGGTAGGGGAGCCATCATCTTGGTGGAGCTCATCTTGGCAGCGAGCTCCTTCCAGATGTTTAGCGGCGGATCGCCGCTACTTGGTGCGGTGACCTTGGCGAGCGCCGCAGTAGTCATCTTCCTGCTGATGTTCGTCCGCGCTTCCACGGAGTGGGCGGCAGCAAACTTCTAAATTCGCTGCCAAGCACACAAAGGGCCGCGCCCCGGGAAATCCCGAAGGCGCGGCCCTTTCTGTAGTGGAGGGGTTAATCGGCGCTTAGGCCCACGACCTGATCGCCGCGGGTTTCCACGATGGTGTCGCCCGCCAAGGTGAGGTAGACGGGACCGCGGTAGCCGCCGCGATCAACCGGGATGGTTCGCAGAGTTTTGCCGGTGGACCAATCCATGACAGCAATGCCTGCTTGAGTAGGGACCACCATGTGCTCGTCGACGGCGATGGGGGTGCCGATGGCATCGTCTACCACGTGATCCACTGCGAGGTCGCTCGGCTTGAAGAGGTAGAGGCGGGAGCCATCAAACCAGGTCATATGGTGTGGCAGGTCCGCGGTTGCCGGGGCGAATGGGGAAGCACCTGCGTCAATATCTGGAGAGGGCTCTGCCGAAGTAGAGTCCAGCTTTTCGCCCTTATTGTCATAGGACTCGATCGTGGGATTCGGGCCTGGGCGGTAGACGGCGGCGGCCTTTTGCCCCACAGCGACAAGCCGGGCGCCGTCGGTGGCTATGTCCACATCGGCAGCGATATCGGGCTCACGGGAATCATCAGGGGTGGTGTCTTGGAAGCGCAACCAAGTGGTGCCCGGTTTATCGGGGCAGGACTCGGTCAGCGCCAAATTCTCGGTACGGGTGAGGGCGGAGCTAATGGTGCAGTCCTCATGCGGTTGCTTGTCCGGCTCCTGCTTTGCTTCCACGTCACCGTATTCCACCGTGCGCACCATATCGGAGCGCCACAGATCGATGCGGTCGGTGGAGACCGTTCCTACCCGGTCATTGGAGGAAACGGGGACTACATTTTCCGAGCTGACGGCGCTGCGGGTGCTGTCATACTCACCGGTCGCAGCCTCAATCGCCACGGTATCCCCGCAGCCCACACCGGTCTTATACGACGCCACGATCTTGCCCCATGCAGTAGACAGCGAGCACAGATCCGCGTCTGTGCGCTCATAAGTCCACGCCTCGGAGCCGTCCGGATTGGTGGCGGTGAGCGTGTGATCGGCGTGCGTGATGGTCAGGCCGTGTGCCGAAACCGCCCGGTATTGGCCGGGTACTGGTTCGTTGGGGAGGCTGAAGGACTCGTGGAGGGTCTCGGGGACGTCGGCAAGCGCGGGTGCATCCTTATCCCCCGGGACGGCCGCTTGGCTAAGATGCGCTTGATTAATATTGGCGGTAATAGCCGCCCCGCCGACCGCGATGGCGCAGACCACGGCAATTATGCCGGTAGCCTTCCAATCGGCGGGCGTCGAGCGCAAAATGGGAGCTTTAGTCATCGGCGGCCTCCTCGCCGGCGCCGGGAGTTGCCGCGGCGCGCGGTGGTACGGGTGGGGGATTTTTCGCGGACAGGCACCTGGCCCACGACCTTGGTCTCAGGGCCGACAGTTTCTTCTACCTCCGCGGGGATATCTAGAGCCTGGGCCAGCTCCGGGGACGTGGAGAACCACTGCGGCGGATTCGGCTCACCCAAATCCAGCTCATCATTAATAACCTGCCATTTGGCCAGCTCATCATAGCCCACCATGGTGATAGCGGTGCCAGTATGGCCGGCGCGACCCGTGCGGCCGATGCGATGGACAAAGGTCATCGGATCATCCGGAACCTGATAGTTGATGACGTGGGTGACATCATCAACGTCGATGCCGCGGGCGGCAATATCGGTAGCGACCAAGATGTCCACCTGGCCGGTGCGGAAGGCATGCAGCGACTTCTCGCGCGACTTCTGCCCCAGATCGCCGTGGACCGCGCCCACGTGGAAGCCGCGCCGGGCCAGGTCATCGGCCAGCTGGGCGGCCGCGCGCTTGGTGCGAGCAAAGATGATGGTGCGCCCGCGGCCGGCGGCCTGCAGGGCGTGGGCGACAACGGCAACCTTATCCATGCGATGGGCTTGGAAGGTGACCTTGCGAGTGGAGGAATGGGTGAAGTCCTGCTCGCCGGATTCGGCGCGGATATGGATGGGTTTTTCCATAAACCGGCGGGCGAGCGTCAAAATTGCGCCCGGCATTGTGGCGGAAAAGAGCATGGTTTGGTGGGCATTGCCATCGAGTGCCTTGAGGATAGCCTCCACCGAGGGCAAAAAGCCCAGATCCAGCATCTCGTCGGCCTCATCGAGCACCAAGATAGCCACGCGATCGAGCTGCAGATCGCCGCGTTCGTGGAGATCGATCAAGCGGCCGGGCGTGCCGATGATGACATCGACGCCCTTGTTGAGCTTTTTGATCTGTTCCTCGTAGGGGCGGCCGCCGTATATGGAGGCTAAGCGCACGGGTAGGTGGGCGGCAGCCACCTGCAGGTCCTCGGTGACCTGCTGGGCAAGCTCGCGGGTGGGGACCACCACGAGGGCGCGCGGGGTGCCATCGAGCTCGTCGATATCGGCGTCATCAAAGACGCGGTCCAAAAGCGGCACGCCAAAGCCATAGGTCTTGCCCATGCCAGTGCGCGCTTGGCCAATCAAGTCCTGGCCAGATAGCGCGATGGGCAGGGTTAATTCCTGGATTGCAAAAGTACGCGTGATGCCACGAGTGGCGAGACCATCGCAGATTTCGGCCGCAACGCCGAGTTCCGCGAAGCTCGGTGGCTGGGATTTTATGTCAGACACACCTTGATAGTAGCCGGGATGGTTATAGTGGGGCCATTGACAATAAAACTCTAGTTAGAGGAGGAATCTTCATGGATATCAAGTTTGGCTTCGCGGATACCGCTCGCGAGCTGGTCATTAGCGCTGCAGGTGACCAAGCCGAGCTGACGCAGAAGATCAACAGTGCCCTAGCGGATAACTCCACCTTGGAATTGGAAGATGACAAGGGTCGCAAGTACCTCGTGCGCACTGACCGCGTGGTCTACGTCGAGGTCGGCATTGCAAAGAAGCACGCCGTGGGATTCGCCGGCGCCTAAGGCGAGCACATAGGGCTGCTGATTCAGCTTTTTTAAATACAAGCGGGTAACCTAAGGCCCCATGGAAAAAAGGGAGATTCGCCACGCCCACCGGAGCCAGGGCCATTCGCCGGACGACCCCAATGCGGTGGTCCGGTTTGCGCGTCAATATGGCTGGTGGCGCGTGGTGGCTATCCCCCTCATGATCGCGCTGACCATTTGGTTCATCGTCGATATTGCTACCGGAAATTCCCCTGAAGAAAAGGCGGAAGCCACTAGCGAGGCTGCCCCAACGAGTACGGAGAAGATGGGCCCTGATCCTGCCGATTCTGCAGCGGTCAAGCGGGAAATCAGCGAGATGCCGCCCGGTGGTTCCTATACCAAGCAGGGAAAGGGCACCTTCCACGAGGTAGGTGAGCCTGGCGCCGTCACGGGTAAGGGCGGCAAGCAAAAGGTGCGCTATTCCATCGAGGTAGAAGATGGCCTTAATACCGCACCGTATGGCGGCGATGAGTCTTTTGCCGCCATGGTGGAGGCCACCTTGTCTGACCCGCGCGGCTGGACCGCGCATAAGGACTTCGAGTTCGAGCACGTGGCCGCTGATGCGGAACCGGATACCCGCATCCAGCTGACTTCGCTCGGCACCGCCGCAGAGCGCTGCGGCGAGAAGATTGAAACGGAAACCTCCTGCCACACCACTATTACGGGCGAGTCCACCACGATCATCAATGAGGCCCGCTGGGTGCGCGGCGCCACGCCTTTTGAAGGCGATTTGGGCAATTATCGCCAGTATGTCATCAACCATGAGTTGGGTCATGCCATTGGCTATGCGGCCCACCAGCCGTGTGGTGGCCAGGGCAAGCTAGCGCCGATCATGATGCAGCAGACCTTGGACCTTAACAACAAAGAATTGCACGATCGCAAGCCCAGCGAGGTCTATCCTGATGAGGACGTGACCTGCTCACCAAACCCGTGGCCTTATCCGAATCCGGATAATAAGGATCCCCACCAACCCGAATAGGAGTTAAGGATGCCGCTTCCCCCAGAGCATGTTTTAAGCGCCTTCCACGCGGAAACCGGTGCCACTGGTACCCGCCGCGCGCAGGGCGATCAATTGGGCCCGGTGTGGGATAACGGCATCAAGGTGGGCGACGTGGTCTATTCCCAGGCCGGTCCGTTTGCCGCCTGGTCCGCTAAGGTGCGCGAGCGCCTCAGCGTGCAGGGGGCCCGCGTTTCCCGGCCGGTACTGTCTAGCGATGGTCGGCACACGGCCGCAGGGTGGAAAGCTACCCAGTTTATTCCGGGCCAAGTACGCGGGCGAATTGATGAAACCGCACAGATGGCGTTGCGCCTCGACGCGGCTATAGCCGAGGTACCCCTTCCCAACGGGCAGCGTAGCGATGCCTTCGCTCGTGCAGAGCGCGCCGCCTGGGAGGAAACGGGCGAGGCTTATCGCCCAGCCCTGCTTGCCGACGTCCCCCTTATCCCCGCCCACACCGCTCTTCTCACCACTACGGTTTACCACGGCTCCAACCCGCCGGGCATTGTGGACATTGTGCCGAGCGGATCCCCACGCCCAGCCGGCTGGACGGCCGCTTTGGTTATTGTGGATGGGCTCATTGGCCAAGCGGTCGATGATGGGATCTGCCAGCGCTTTAGTCATGTACCCGGTATGCCGGAATTGCTATTGCGCGCTGTGTCGTATCGCCGTCATGTCAATGACCTGCACCCCGCGTCGCGTTCAAACACGCGTTCGCACATTGAGCGGGTGGAGCAGCATCTGGTGTCGCGGGCATCTGCCATACTGGAGCGGTGAGTTACGACCCCCATTCCACCGCGCGTTCGGGAGTGGTCCTTCCACCGTCCCCGCAGGTGCGCCTCGTTCCCCGTACCCAGTCCGCCACGACCCGCAGTTGGCCTGTTGACCTGCCCGAATCCGGCACCTGGAAGGTAACCGGTGCCGCCGGCACCGGCGTGTCCAGCTTCCTTATCGATACCGTCATTCATGCCTTGGATAAAGCCCGGGAGACCGGCGCGGATCCCTCCGGCGTCCTCGTTATCGCTCCCTCGAAGGAATCCGGCGCCCGGCTGCGCCGCGAGCTCTCTGAGCGCCTCGAGGATTACGCCGCACAGACCTCCATGGTGCGTTCCGTACACTCCCTAGCATTCGCGTTGCTGCGCACAGCAGCCGAGGAGGAGCTCCGACTTATTACCGGTGCGGAGCAGGACGCCGTCATCCGCGAGCTGCTTACTGGCCAAGCAGAAGACGGGCATGGCTCGTGGCCCGCGGAGATGCGGCCCGCACTGGAATATGTGGGCTTCGCCCGGCAGCTGCGCGATTTCCTTTTGCGCTCCATTGAACGCGGCCTGGGCCCGGGCGACCTAGAGCGCCTCGGTGCCGAGCACGGCCGCCCCATGTGGTCCGCGGCGGGTGAATTCCTGCGCGAGTACGAACGCGTGCAGCTCCTTTCCCGCGCCCATTCCTATTCCGCTGCGGAATTGGTTACCGCGGTTCTTCAGCGCCCCCAGCTATTGCGCGAGCACCCCTTCCACACCATCATTGTCGATGATGCGCAATTGCTCGATCCCACTGCGGGCAAGCTCATTCGCGATATGGCCCCGCAGGCTAATCTCGTGGTGGTGGGTGGCGATGCCGATCAATCCGTCTTTGCCTTCCGTGGTGCTAGCTCGCGTTTCCTGCGGGACTTCCCAGCTGACCACGACATTGAGCTTACCGAGCCTCACCGCACACCCGCTCCGGCGTGCATCTCCATCGTGGATTCGGGCGGCAGGCTGCGTGACGTCGTAGCCAATACCGTGCGGCGCCGTCACTTAGAAGACGGCGTGCCCTGGCGCGATATCGCCGTCATCGTTCGTTCAACCGGTGATATCGGCCAGATGCGCCGCACCCTTTTGTCCGCCGGCGTGCCCGTGCACATTAGCCCTACCGACGTCGTCTTGGCCGAACAGCGTTTGGTTTCCGCCGTGCTGCTCGCCCTGCGTGCCTTGGAGGAAGACCTATCAAACTCAGAGTTGGAAGAATTGCTCACCGGTCCCGTGGGTGGCGCCGATCCCGTCACCCTGCGCCGGCTGATCCGTGGATTGCGCCGCTGGGATTCCACTACCCGGGGCATCGATAGCCTGCGCGGTCTTCTCTACGGCGAGCTCCCAGACTTTAATGGACAACTCACTGAGCGCGAATACTCCATCCTGGAGCGTGTACGCGCGGTTCTAAGTGCCGGCCGGGACGCACTCGCCTCTGGGGATTCTGTGGAGGAGATCCTCTGGGCCGTGTGGAGCGCAACTGAGCTTGATAACCGGCTGCAGGCTTCGGCGCTGCGCGGTGGTGCGACCGGCTCGCAGGCCGACCGCGACTTGGATGCAATGATGGCGCTTTTTGACGCCGCAGGCGACTACGTCGAGCGCCGCCCTGATTCCTCGCTGCGCGCCTTCCTGACGCATATCACCGAACAGGAACTTCCCACCGGTGTACGTGACCGCCGCACCGCCATTCCGCAGGCAGTAGAGATCCTGACTGCACACGGCGCCGTGGGCCGCGAATGGGATACCGTCATCGTGGCCGGCGCACAGGAAGGAAGCTGGCCTTCGCTAGGGGAGACCGGCTCCATCTTTGGGCAAGAAGATCTCATCGATCTCCTCGACCACGATATTGATCCCGATACCCCCGTCAGCCACGTTGCCTCCCGCTTGGCAGAGGAGCGACGTCTCTTCCACGTCGCTACCACGCGCCACCGACAGCGCCTGCTCATTGCCGCCGTGGAAAACCCGGAAGGAGATACGGTCTCTGAGCCTTCGCGCTTCATCAGCGAATTCGCTGGCCGAGGCGTGGACGTGCCCGGTCAAGCTGCGCGTCGGCAAGCAAAGCGGGCGCTGCGCCGCACCCAACTCCCGCGCGAACTGGGCCTCGATGTGCCCGAACCCGCACCCGTGTCACTGCGCGATGGGCTCGAAGTGGATCCCCTTGATGTGGCGGTGCTGTCCGTGCCGGCCTTTGTCGCACAATTGCGCCGCGTAGTTACCAATCCGGAATCCGGTGAGGTCGAGCGCAAACAAGCAGCGCGCCAGCTCGCTCGGTTAGCGGCAGCCGATATCCCTGGCGCCCACCCGGAGCAGTGGTGGTCTGCGCGCTCCGTTGCGGCTGAAACGCCGCTGCATACCAGCGGCAGTTTGTCACCCTCCCGGGTGGAAGCATTACTCAACTGCCCGCTCAAGGCCGTGCTAGGAAATGTGGCCGAGGACCCAAGCACCGAGGAGCACCTGCTCCGCGGTACTTTGGCGCATGCCTTCTTTGAAGCCCTTGGCCGCGGCATGGACGCGGAAAAGGCCAAGCTATTGGTGATGGAGGCTTTCGAGCGCATTCAGGATGTACCGCAGTGGCAATTGCGATTCAAGCTCGATGAGTTTTCCACCCTGTTGGACCGCGCCCGGGAATGGGCGCGCCAATCCGAGGTCAATCAAGAGCTTGCCGGTGTGGAAATCCCCGTAGGCGTACGCGTCAGCGAGGAGGTGCGCATCGGCGGCTATATGGACCGTCTGCTTCGCGATGAAGAGGGCAATTACTTGGTGGTGGACCTCAAGACAGGTAGAAGCACGCCGGCTAAGAAGGAAGGCGAAGACCATGTGCAGCTGATGACCTATCAGCTCGCGCTTGCCCACGGCGCATTTGACGGCCACCAGGTTCACGACGGCGAAGGCATGCCGCGCCAGGGCGGTGTGCTGGTGTATCCGGGGGTGACCACCAAAAAGATTGGTGAGATTTGGCAAAGCGATAAGTCGCCGGAGGCCCTGGAAGAATTCGCCGCACTTCTACCCCCGCTGGTGGAGGAGATGCGTGGCCCGCGCATCACTGCGCGCACCAATAAAGACTGCGATAAATGCCCAATTCGCTCTATCTGCCCCGTGCAGGAAGAAGGAAGGATGACCACCGATGCCTAAGAGCAATTTTTCCCCACAGCAGATCGCTGCAGCCTTGGGCAAGGACTTTCCGCCTACCGAGGAACAAGCCCACGTCATCGAAGGCCCATTTAGCCCCAAACTCGTGGTTGCCGGCGCTGGTGCCGGCAAGACAGAAACCATGGCCTCGCGCGTGGTCTATCTTGTAGCCAATGGCTATGTGCGCCCGGAGCAGGTTCTCGGCCTGACCTTCACCCGTAAGGCCGCGCAGCAGCTGGAGCAGCGCATCCGCCGGCAGCTGATTAAATTGCGCGATTCCGGCCTCATCCCACCAGGCGGTGAGGTGGCAGAAGCGCTAGAAAACATTGCGCCGAAGGTAGCCACCTATGACTCCTACGCGGGAGAACTCGTTCGCGAATACGGGCTCTTGGTTCCAGTAGAGCCCACCGCACGCATCATCACCGAGGCCGAGCGCTATTCCTTGGCCTACGATGTGGTGCGCAATTACACCGGCCAGCTGGAAGACGATCGCGCCTTAGCCACGATTACCGAGACCTTGCTGAAATTCAGCCAGGATATCGATAACGGGCTCAAGGACACGAGTCACATCGCCCAGCATGCCCGCGATTTTCGGGCGGACATCGATAACCTCGATAAATCCCAAAAGAATGGCCCCGAATACTCGCAAAAGTTGCTGGAATATATCCAAACACAGGAACGCCGCGTGCAGTACGTGCCGCTGCTGGAGGCCCTGAAAAAGGAACAATCTGAGCGACAAGTCATCACCTTTGGCGAGCAAATGGCCGTCGCCGCCCGCGTCGCGCGCGACCATCCTGTGGTGGGAAAGCAGCAGTCCCAGCGCTATAAGGTCATCATGCTAGACGAGTACCAAGACACCTCCTATGCCCAGCGCGTGCTTCTACGCAGCCTATTCGGAGGGGACCAAGAGGACCTGTCGGTTACGGCCGTGGGCGATCCAATGCAGGCCATCTACGGGTGGCGTGGTGCTACCTCTGAAAACCTCACTGCCTTCGTGGAAGACTTCCCAGTCGCGCCGGGCACACCCGCCCCGAAGGACCAGTTGACCACCTCTTGGCGCAACCCCTCTGGTGCGCTGGATTTGGCTAACTCAGTGGCGGAGGGAGTATTCGAAGGCGTTGAACGTCCCGTGGACGAGCTGTCTGCCGCCCCGCATAAGGGCGAAGGCGATATCCAGTTGGCGTACTTCGACAGCGAGGTTCGCGAGCGTGAATTCGTTGCCGAGTACCTGAAAGAGCAGTGGGAAAAGCGCGAGGGAGATACCTTCAGCGCGGCGGTTTTGGTGCGCAAAAATAGGCACTCCGCACCCATCGCTGCGGCCCTCGACAAAGCGGGCGTACCCAATGAAATCATCGGTCTCGGTGGCCTGCTGTGGCAGCCAGAAATCCAGGACCTCGTAGCTATTGCCACCATGCTCGTGCGCCCAGAAGACTTGCCTGCGGCAGTGCTGGTGCTGGCAGGGCCGATTTGTGGCCTGGGAATCAGTGATATTCAAGCGCTCGCTTCCCGCCAACGAAACCTGGCCGGCGCGAGGGAGGAGCGCTTGCGCTGGGAGCCGGGTATGGACCCGGAAGAATACTTGCGTGCGCAGCTGGAAGATGTCACCGCTGAGGAGCCGGATCAGCGCGTCGGCCTTGCTGACGCCCTGGCAGATTTGGGTGAAAGAGACCGCTATACCCCGCAAGGCCTCGCCCGTATGGAAGAGGTTTCTGCCAAACTGCGGCACCTGCGCACTTATTCTCTTTCCAAACCGCTGGTGGACATCTTCGCCGATATTGAAGCATTGTTTAATATCCGCACCGAGGTACTAGCTCGTGGAAGCGCAGGGGGAGCAACACATCTGGATAAATTTGCCGATATTGTCGCGGGCTTCCACGGTGATTCCTTGTATGCGCTCTTGGATTACTTTGCGTTAGCGCTCGAAAAAGAAGATGGCCTAGACCTCGGCGAGGTTCCCGCCGCCACTGACCGCGTGCAGATTATGACCGCGCACAAGGCCAAGGGCTTGGAATGGGAACACGTCTGCGTGGTGCATGCGGATTCGTCTAGCTATAGCGCACAAGCAGAGACCTTCCTGTCCAGGATCGATAAGGTCCCGGGAGACGATGACTATATTGAGGTTCCAGAGGATGCCCAAAAGCGCTCGCATTTCCAAAACGCGTGCGAGGAGTTTAAGAAAGCAGATAGCGCCATCAAGGCGGAAGAATCGGCGCGCCTTTTTTATGTGGCGCTGACGCGTACCGAATCTACCCTGACCGTTACCGGCTCGGGCACCAATAACGGCAATGGAAAGAACAAGAAAGTTCCCTACGAATACCTAGAGCGCCTGAAAGAGCAATTCCCGCAGTACGTGGTGGAGTGGTCCGTCCCCGACGAGCCTTCCGAGGATGATTTTGGAGAGAGCGCACAATTCCCAGCACTTGAGGCCAGCCCAGAGGCAGTCGCCGGTGCGGACCTAGTCCTTGCAGCAATGGAGGAACTTCCAGATTTGAGCCGGGGTGAAACCTTTGAGTTATGGGAGCAGGAAGCTGGCGCTCTCATTGAGGAGTACAAGGCCTTGCAACAGCCGGTGGTAGACGTTGAGCTACCCAGCGAGCTGACCGCCTCCGACATGGTTGCGCTGCGGGCCGACCCGCTTCAGTTTGCCCGCAGGCAGCGCCGCCCCGTGCCGTTTAAGCCGAATTCCTATGCCAAGCGCGGTACCGCCTTCCACGCGTGGTTGGAGGACCGCTTCGGCAGCCCGGCGCTATTGGGCGAGGAAGAACTTCCGGGAATCGATGAACCGGAGGACTTTGATTTGGAAGAGCTCAAGCAGGCCTTCCTGAACTCCGAGTGGGCCGAACGTCAACCGGAGCACGTGGAGGCGCCCTTTGAAATTACTATTGGTGAGTCCGTGGTGCGCGGGCGCATGGATGCGGTATTCCGCTTGGAGGATGGCACCTGGATGGTGGTGGACTGGAAGACCGGCCGCCCACCCCAGGGAGAAGCCATGGATGCTGCCAAGATACAGCTAGCGGTCTACGCAGAGGCTTGGCGCCGCATCCACGGCGGGGAAAAGATTCGTGCCGCATTTTATTATGTGCACGATGGTTATACCTTCGAGCCTGCCCGCCTGCCGCGTGGGGAAGAGCTGAAGGAACTCCTTGAATCGTCAGTTGAGCACCACAAGGGCTAAGGTATGTGGGCGGTTGCGTAAGCGCGCAATCTCTTGAGCAATCATTCGAGACCAGAAAAGAAGGCTGGGCTAGTGGCCAAAAAACGTGCGCAGGCAATGAAGTCACGCTTTAGAAGTCGCTTCTTGCCGCAGGTCGAGCTGTCCTCGCAGCCGGATCACGCGCTCATTGATGTCATTACGGTGCCGAGGGATGAAAATTCCAGCCCGTGGCGTCAGCTGGGCAAGCGTGTGCTGTGGGCTTTTGGCATCGTTGTCTTCGTGACCATCGTGGTCTATGTGGACGGCGGTGGGTATAGCGAGGACATGTCGTTATTGGACTCCGCCTACTATGCGGCGGTGTCGCTGACCACTGTGGGTTACGGCGATATCGTGCCCGTGTCCCCGCAGGCCAGGCTCATTAACTTAGTGCTTATTACCCCTGCCCGCCTGATCTTCCTTGTTTTATTGGTTGGCGCGACCTTGTCCGTGTTGACGGATAAGGCCCGCCGTACTTTCCAAATCCAGAACTGGAGAAAGCAATTGCGTAACCACACCGTCGTTATCGGTTATGGCACCAAGGGTGCCGGAGCCGTGGCCGCGCTGCTGGCCGATGATGTTCCGTCCTCCCAGATCGTGGTCATCGATACCAACCGTGCGTCCCTCGCTCACGCCGAGCACCACGGATTGGTCACCATCTTTGGTTCCGGCACCAAGCAGGACGTGCTAAAGATCGCTGGGGTAGAGCACGCCAGCTCCATCGTCGTTACCCCATCCACGGACGATACCGCGGTGCTGTGCTGCCTCTCCGTGCGAGAGCTTGCGCCCAAGGCCAAGATCGTGGCGTCGGTGCGCGAGTCCGAAAACCGTCACCTGTTGCTCCAATCCGGTGCAGATTCCGTGGTCACCTCCGCTGAGACGGCCGGCCGACTGCTAGGCCTGGCCACCGTCACCCCGACGGTGGTGGAGATGATGGAAGACCTGCTCTCACCCAACGAGGGTTTCTCCGTAGCCGAGCGCGCCGTGCGCGAATTCGAGGTGGGCTCCAACCCACGCCACCTGGCAGATATCGTGCTGGCTGTCCTACGCAATAACGAGCTGCACCGCGTGGATACCGCAGATGCCTCCGCGCTGAAGCCGGGTGATCGCCTGCTCTACATTAAGCATGAGATGGAACAGCCCATCGAGGTCATGGACGATGATGATGAGGATTAAATGTTCCTCCCAGTAACCCCTCACGGCCAGGTTCCGGTTACAGCAGTGGGGGAGCCGGTGCTGGTGGAGAAGGTTCCCGGGGGCGTCGGCAAGCACGCAGTAGTGGACCTAGGTACCCTGCAGGCGTGCGCGTATCCGGAAGACGGTGCTAGCGAACTGGGCCGGCTGGAAAGCGCAACGTTCTTTGCGGACCAGCCGGTGATTTTGCAAGCCATTGCGCTGATCCGCAACCGGCGCGAGCAGCGCTTTGATCCGCGCACCGGTCACAAGCTGGACTACCCAGCACCGGGAATCGTTGGGCGCGATCCTGTGGACGAGCGCCGGATGGTCTTCCCGCGCCTAGATCCTGCCGTCATCGGGCTTATTCGCCTCAGCGACACCGACCGGATTTTGCTGGCGCGCAATCGCCGCCGCAATAGCTTTTTCTCCCTGATCGCCGGCTACGTTGAGCCGGGCGAGACCGCGGAAGCAGCTTTTGAGCGCGAGGCCCTGGAAGAAACCGGGCGCAGGATGGATGATATTCGCTATTGGGGCTCGCAGGCGTGGCCACCGAGTGGCTCCCTTATGCTGGGCTTTTGTGCGCGCACGGCTGATGTCCACCCCACCTGCCATACTGATGGGGAATTGGAAGAAATCCGGTGGGTGGAGCGCGCCGAGCTGCCTGAGCTTAAGCTTCCACGTCCGGGTTCAATTGCACACACGATGATTATGGAGTGGTATCACGGTGACTAAGCCGGATTTGTCCCTGCTGGATGAAGATCAGCTGCGTGCGGCCACGGCGCCGCGCGGGCCCGTGTGCATCTTGGCCGGCGCGGGTACGGGCAAGACCCGCACTATTACCTATCGCATTGCCAACTTGGTGGACCAGGGTTTTGTGAGCCCGCAGCGCGTGCTTGCGGTGACCTTCACGGCGCGAGCGGCCGGAGAAATGCGCGACCGCCTGCGCACTATGGGCGTGGCCGGCGTGCAGGCGCAGACCTTCCACGCGGCGGCGCGCCGCCAGTTGAAGTATTTCTGGCCGCAGGTAGCAGGAGATCTGCCGTGGCAGCTGCTGGATAATAAATTCCCGCTAGTTGCCCGCGCGGTGCGCTCGGTGGGGCTGGATAATTCCAAAGACATGATTCGAGACGTCCTGGCGGAGATCGAGTGGGCTAAGTCCGCGCTGGTCAGCGCCGAGGATTATGAGTCCGTGATCGCCAATACGGACCGCAGTGCGCCGGCCGATCCGGCCAAGGTGGCAGAGGCCTTCCGCCGCTACGAGCAGTCCAAGGCCACGCCGGACATGATGCACTTGGACTTCGATGACCTGCTCATGCACATCGCAGGTGCCATCGAGAATGTGCCGGCGATTGCGGAGACCTTCCGTGAGCAGTACCGCACCTTTGTCGTCGATGAGTACCAGGATGTTACCCCGCTGCAGCAGCGGGTGCTCAACGCTTGGTTGGGCGAGCGCGATGACCTTACCGTGGTGGGCGATGCTAACCAGACCATTTATTCTTTCAACGGCGCCTCCCCGGACTATCTGCTTAATTTCTCGCGCACGTACCCGGATGGCACCGTGGTCAAGCTGCAGCGCGACTACCGCTCTACGCCGCAGGTAACGGACCTGGCCAACCGGGTCATTGGCAAGGCCACCGGCCGCGCAGCTGGCACGCGCTTGGAGCTGCAAGGCATGCGCGAGCCTGGGCCCGAGCCCACCTTTAAAGCCTATGAGTCCGAAGAGATTGAAGCCCAGGAGGTGGCCGGCCAGGTCCTCACGCTGCTGGATCAGGGCGTGCCGGCCTCCGAGATTGCCATCCTTTACCGCATCAATGCCCAGTCGGAGCAGTTTGAGCAGGCGCTTGCCGACGCCGGAGTGGTCTACCAAGTCCGCGGCGGCGAGGGCTTTTTCCGCCGCCCGGAAATCCTGGAGGCGATCCGCGTGCTCATCGCCGCGACCCGCCGCGAGGACCTGCCGGATGACCCAGTGGCGATTGCCCGCGCCGCGTTTGTCGAGCTAGGCTTGAGTTCCACCGAGCCGCAGGGCGCCCAGGCCCGCGAGCGCTGGCAGTCCCTCAACGCACTGGTTGGGCTCATTGAAAAGATTGTGGAATCCACTCCTGGCATCGATCTCAACGGGGTGCTGGGGGAGTTGCGCCGGCGCTCTACCGATAAGCAGGCCCCAGCCATGGAAGGCGTTACGCTGGCTACCGTGCACGCCGCCAAGGGCTTGGAATGGGACGCTGTATTCCTCGTGGGGCTAACGGAAAAGCTTATGCCCATCAACCATGCCATCAAGGCTGGCGACGAACAGGTGGAAGAGGAGCGCCGCCTTTTCTACGTGGGTATTACCCGCGCCCGTGAGCACCTCGCACTGTCATGGGCGCTGGCGAAGACTACCGGCTCGCGGGCTTCGCGCGAGCGCACGCGCTTCCTCGATGGCATCGTTCCGGCGGCCGAAGATGCCTCCGGCGGTGGGTCTCGCTCACGCCGCCCGAAGCGCTGCCGCGTGTGCTCTGGTCCGCTGGGAACACCGGCGGAAAAGGTCATAGGCCGCCATGAAGATTGTGAAGGCGGCGGCGATGAAGAGGTCTTTGCCGCCTTACGCTCGTGGCGGTCCCAGATTGCGCGCCAGGAAAAGGTTCCGGCCTATGTCATCTTTTCCGATGCCACCCTGCAGGCGATTTCGGAGGAACTGCCCTCCGATGAGGCAGAGATGCTCTCCATTTCTGGCGTAGGCCCTAGCAAGCTGGAGCGCTACGGCGCCCAAGTACTAGAGGTTATTCGTTCGGTTCGCAGCTAGCCAGGTTGGTCTTGCCGCCGAAGCACACCGGGCAGCGTGGATGCGCAATGACGGTGCGCTGCTGATGGTGTCCGTAGACATCGACCTCCCACTGCTGTCCGGGGCGCGGCTTTGTGGTCGGTGCGCCTGGCGGCAGCGGCCGCCCCATCAGTCGTCTTATAGTCACCTGCGTGTGCGCCGAGACCGCATCGAGCACCACGGCTTCTGGAGTGCGGCGCACGTGGGTGAGCTGGGTGCTGATGATATTCCACAGTGGGTCCATATCCACGCGGGCCAAGTGCGCACACAACGGGCACGGTCCTTGGCCCCGCAGCCGTACAGGCCCGATGACGCCACGATTGTCCAGCAAAGACACCGGAATCCACGTAGTGTCTGTGCCCGCGAGTGCATTCGCACAATCCAGTGGGCAGTGCAGCTGGTCCACAGCAAGTACTGGATACATGCCGTCGAGGTCGTGGATATAGGAAAAGACATTGTCTTCCTCCAACGGGATGCGGACCTGGAAGCCATCCGTCTCAAGGCGCGCGCGGAGCCTCTCCGCCAAGGCGGATCCTCCCATGAGGACAATGGCGTCTGCCTTGGCATCGGCCTCGTTGTGTGGCCAGAGGATGCCGTAGTCCAGCGCGTCTTCAATGAGGCTCAGCGCCGCCGCCTTCTCAAGCCCTGCAGCACGCAGTCGTTCAGATAAGTCCTCCGGGGACACTGGTTCGCGAGCGGTGTTGAAAGCCGTCGCGACGGTGAGCGCGCTTCCAGTTTCCGCAACCCCAACGCGGGTGGCATCCATGCCAAATTGGATCACCGTTTCCTCGCGGCACAACACGGCGCTGCCTGGCGCCAAGACCACTTGGGTGGCAGAAATCCCCACGCTTTTAACCCCTTCCCCCGAAGTATGTGGTCTCCATTGCACCACAGGTACAATCACCTGTCATGTCGAGCACGCAGCCCACCGCACCGCAGCCCCCAGAGGTCAAAGTCATTCGCTCTGCCAAGCGGAAGAAAACCGTGCAGGCGCGCATGGTATCCGGGGTGCTCGAGGTACGCATTCCCGCGTGGATGTCCGTGCGGGATGAGCGCGATGCCGTCGCAGACATGTTGGCGCGGGTGGAGAAGAAACAGGGCAGTGGCCGCCGCACAGACGCCCAGCTCGAAGAACGTGCGCGGCGGCTCAACGCGGCGTATTTAGATGGTCGTGCAACCATCGGCTCTATTCGGTGGGTGAGCAACCAAAATACGCGGTGGGGTAGCTGTACTACCTCCACCGCGGATATTCGGCTCAGTGACCGGCTGCAACACGTGCCGGATTATGTGCTGGATTCAGTGATCATTCACGAGCTCACCCACACCTTCATCCCGCGCCATGGGCGGGATTTTTGGCAGTGGGCGGACAGGGCGCCCCACGCTGAGCGGGCGAAGGGCTATCTTGAGGCCTATCAGCGCTGGGGCTGCTAGTTCTCTCCGTCCTCGTTGCCCTTGTCCTTCTCGTCGTCTTTGCCTTCCGGCTTCTCGGAATCCGTGGACTCGTCGCCCTGCACGGCAGAGGAATCCTCGCCGTTCTTCAGCATTTCCTCCAGCTTGGCAAACTCTTCTTCGAAGCCCTCATCCGGGCCTTCGTCCAGCAGGGAGTCGATGAAGGCGGCCGGGTTATCGAGGTGCTCCGCAGTGGGCAGGAAGTCCGGGTGATCCCAAGCCTTATCGCGCTTTTCTGCGCCCACGGCCACGGTGGCGCGGCGCCATAGCTCTGCGGCCTCAGAGACCTTAGGGGCATTGAGCTCGATGCCAACCACCTTGCTGAAGGCATTCTCGGCGGAACCGCCGGTGCTGCGGCGGTGTGCCCAAGCCTGGGTGAGCTTCGAGGTCGACGGGATGCGCTCGCCCAGTGCCTCAGTAACCACGTGCTCGGCCCAGCCTTCCACCAAGGCCAATAGGGTCTCGAGGCGGGATGCGGCCGCAGTGTTCTTGGAGGTAATGCGCGGGGAGAGGTCCATGCCCTGCAACTTGCTCATCGCATCCTGGATTGCCTGTGGATCGCCGGACTCGAGGTTGAGTTCGCGGGTGACTTCCTCCAGGTGGGAGGTATCAATAACCAGGCCGATGGCATATTCCTCTACAGAGGAGACGATGCGCTCTACCAGCCAGGGCACGTGCTTAAACAGTCGCTGGCGGGCAGCCTCGCGTGCGGCAATATAAACCAGCACCTCCTGGCCAGGAACATTAAGCTCGCGGGCGACCTTCTGGATGGTCTGTGGCAACAGTGCCACGGTATTGGCTGGGGCGATGGGCAGGCCGAAATCGGAACCGGTCAGCGCCTGGGAGGCCAAATCTCCCAAGGCGTGGCCGAGCTGCATGCCAAAATTCATGCCAGACATCTGGTTCATCATCTTGGTCATGGGGCCCATCATCTCGCGCGCTTGTTCCGGCATGGAATCCAGCTGAGCATCATTCATGTGCTCGGCCACCGGGGTGACCATGCGCTGCCACGCCGGCATGGTCTCTTCCAACCACTGCTTGGAATCCCAGGCCTTGGCCGTGCCGGAGGCGGTGGGCAAATAGGTGGCGTCATCAAGCCAGAGCTCCGCCAAGCGGACGGATTCCTCTACAGCCTTGGTATCGTCCGCGCTTACCGCCTTGGACTGCGAGATTTGCTGCAGGGCGATGCGCTTAGCCATGTCGTAATTGACTGGGCCGGAGTTTTCCGGCGAGTTCATGGAAGAGCCCATGCCGGACAGCATCTGACCGAACTGGTTCAGCATGTCACCGAGGCCGCCACCATTAGCGCCGCCGAATGCGCCGAACGGGTTCTGGTCACGACGTCCGTCATTATCGTCGTCATCGTTATTGGGGAAAGAAAAACCGAATCCGTTGCTCATGCGTCCTAATCTACCGGCACCATCCGGCTACTTTCCATGATCCCCGCTACGCTGACAGCGAACACTACGGCAAAGGTTGTAGGGTATTGATCCGTGAATTCTCCTGCTAGCCGTCGCGTCCGCACCATCGCCTGGGGTGCCATCCCCGTCGTCCTCACCGGTGCGTTGGTATCGCTTGACCATATCCCCGGCACCGATGTGTCTTTGACCGTGCCTTATGCCGCTGAGGGGCCCGGTCCCACGGTGGACACGTTGGGGGAGGTCGACGGCACCCAGGTCGTTGATGTTCAGGCACCGAAAACCTATGACACCGACGGCCACCTCAACATGACCACGGTCTCTGTGCGCACCAATATGACCCTGGCGCAGGCGCTGGGCCGCTGGATGATGACCGATGACACCATCGTGCCCATCGATACCGTCATTCCGCAGAACATGAGCGATAAAGAGGTAGAAGAGTCCAATAAGCAGGCCTTTACCCAATCCGAGTCTGCCGCGACCGTCGCCGCAATGGATTACCTCCACCTACCGGTGAAGATCACCATCGCGGAAGTTTTGGATGAGGGCGCGGCGCAGGGCACGCTGAAAAAGGACGATGTCATTACCGCAGTAGACGGCAAGGAGGTCTCGGAGCCAGGCGACGTCCAAGACGTCATCAAGAAGAAAAGCCCTGGCGATAAGGCCACGCTGACCGTCCAGCGTGGCGGCAAGAAGCAAGAAGAAGAAATAGAGCTAGGGGAAAACCCTCAGCAGAAGGGGCAGGCAATGCTGGGCATCGCCATGCTCTCGGTCCCGCAAGACGATATTAAGGTCAAATACAACCTGCAGGATATTGGTGGGCCCTCCGCCGGCATGATGTTTACTCTGGCGGTCATCGATAAGCTCAACGAGGAAGATCTCACCGGCGGCAAGTTCGTGGCCGGTACGGGCACAATTCAGGAAGACGGCGAGGTAGGCCCCATTGGCGGCATCCAACATAAAATAGCCGCGGCGCACGAGGCGGGTGCGGAGCTCTTCCTCGCGCCGAAGGATAATTGCTCCGAGGCCGCCGCGAGCGATCACGGCGATATGCCCATCGCGGCAGTTTCCACCTTGGAAGAGGCAGTGTCCACAATGAAGGACTTCGCGGACGGCAAGGACATTAAAACCTGCCAGTAGCCGGCCTACTTAGCGAGGCCCAGCTCCTTGATCTTCTCTTCCGGGTCTTCCTGGTCGGAGGAGATCATCTGTTGCATGACCATGCCTTCTTTATTGTCCACTACGGTAATGACCGCGGTGGTTCCCAAGGTGGACCAGCCTACGACGCGGTCGCCGTCATCCTCAATGACCTGCGAGCTGCGCAGCTCGGTAAGCACCTGCGTGGTTTGCTTCGCCTTGGAGTGCGAGCGGAAGAACTGGAACTGGCCTACCTCTGGCCCAGAGCAGTTATAGGAATCGTCCCCGCCCGTGGAATCGCAGCGGTCAAAGAGGGCGAAAAGCTCCTTGGGCGCTACCGGAGCAAAGATGTCATAGGCCTTGGCCACAGACTTTTCCAACTTTTCGGTTCCGGGCTCCTTGCTTGCCGACGCCCCCTCCGACGCCTCCGAGCTTTCCGCCGCGCTCGATTCAGCGCTGGACTCAATGGTGGAGGAGCTAGAGACGGTGCTGGTTTCCTCAGCGGTATCCGCCGCAGGGGCGGTGGTCTCGGCGCCGGCGGCGGTGGTCTCCACGGGGGCGTCGGCAGGCGCGGCATCGTCCGAGGAACAAGCGGCAGTGCTCACGCCTACACCCAGCAGAAGCGCTGCTGCGGTGGCGCGGGTGGCGGTCAGGCGAGTGAGAGTAAGGCGTCGCACGGTAGGAAAATGCTCCTTAGTCGCAGGCGAGAATTGTCACTTCAGTCTAATCTAGCTCATCCGGGTCTTGGTTCAGCCCATAGCGCAAGGCCGCAATAACCCCCGGAGCTACCTGGGGACCGCCACGCAGCTGGATGTCATCTTCCGCGAACGGTCCGGCCGCTTCCAGCTCTTCCTCGGTGGGGCGCAGCTGCAGCAACGTGGTTTCAATGCCTTCCTCGCGCAGCGCACCGGAATAAAGGCGCGCCGGGCGAGGGGAGGGGTCCTCGCTGGAGGTATCGCGGAACTTAATTTCTTGGGCCAAGATGACGCCGGCGACCTCCCGCGGCCAGGCCAGGCGGGAGACATAATCGGCCAGCTGCTCAGAACCGGGCTCAATGTTTTCGGGCACATTATCTTGCACGATAAGGGTAAGCGGCGCGGCATCCTCTTCATCGAGCGCGGCAAGCTGATCGGCTACCAAGTGGGTGGGAACCAGCGCGAAGATGGTGGGCCGAGCGTCCCAGCCTTCGGCGTGGACGAATTCCACGGCTTCGGTCATCGCGCGGTTTAAAGCTGGCTGTGATAATTCGGGGGAACTCATGAACATCCTTATTCGTTATCTGTGTATTGCTTCCTTAAGCTGGAAGAAGTTTACAGGTTTTAAATTCGCACTATTTGATTGGAGCTGGCGTTGTCCTTAGGGTCATCCACACCAGCCGCCCCGTTGAAGCGGCCCCCAAGGGTCGCGACAATCATTGCGGCCATCATTGCCGTCCTCTTGTTCTTCGGCCCCATGCTCGTGGGCATGTACACGGATTGGAGGTGGTTTGGTGCAATTGAATACCGGAACGTCTTCACCACCGCGATTATTGCGCGGATAGTCCTCTTTATCATCTTTGGTCTTGTTGCCGCTGCAGTGGTGTGGGCCGCCGGCTACTTTGCCTGGCGCGGGCGCCCGGATTCGCTCGACCTGGGAGACCTGAACTCGCCGGTGTATCAGTACCGCAAGTCCATTGAGAAGTCCATGGGCGTCTTCTTCAAGGGCATCCCCGCCGTCGTGGGCGTCATCGCCGGTTTCATCGGCCAGTCCAATTGGCGCACGGTACTGCTCTTCCTCAACGGCCAGGAATTCGGCGAACAAGACGCCCAGTTCCACCACGACCTAGGTTTTTATGCCTTCACGTTGCCAGTTCTAAAGATGGTGGTTAGCACCCTGTCCATCTTGTTGATCCTGGCCTTCCTCATCGCGCTTTTCGGCCACTACGTGCTGGGCGGCATCCGCATTGGCAATAAGGCCGCCGGTGTGCGCGGCTCCATCTCCCGCCCTGCTCGCCTGCAGCTGGCGATTACCGCCGGCCTGTGGATGGTAGTCCAAGTCATCGGCTACTGGCTGGAGCGCTATGAGCTGCTAAATACCCAGCACGACCTCTTTACCGGTGGTTCCTATACCGATATTCACGCCTACCTGCCGGCAAAGATCATCTTGATGATCATTGGCGTCTTTGTGGCCGTGGCCCTGTTTATGGCCGTTGTCATCAAGGACCTGCGCATCCCCGGACTGGCCGTGGTGCTGATGCTGCTGTCCTCGCTGGTCATTGGCCAGGCATGGCCGCTGCTGATGGAACGCTTTTCCGTCCAGCCCAACCGCCAGGCTAAGGAAGAAGAATCCATTGCTCGCAATATCGAGGCCACGCGCTATGCCTATGGGCTCACGGATGAACACGTCACCTATGAAGACAACTGGGGCGGGGATGATGTCTCCGATGACAAGGTGGCCTCTGATAACGCCACCATCAATAACCTCCGCCTGCTGGATCCGGAGATCCTTTCTCCTACCTTTACCCAGATGCAGCAGCTGAAGAACTTCTATGGCTTCCCAGAGACGTTGTCGATGGACCGCTACGAGATCGACGGCAAGGAGCGTGACTTCGTCGTCGCCGCTCGCGAGCTGGATCCGAACGAGCTGCGGGAGAATCAGTCGGACTGGATTAACCGCCACACCGTCTACACCCACGGCAACGGCTTCGTGGCAGCCCAGGCCAATAAGGTCGATGAGGTGGCCCGCGATGCAGGTTCTGCCCGCGGTGGTTTCCCCATCTTTACCGTGTCTGACCTACAGACTCAGGCCGGCGAGTCCGAGGGCGAAGGCGAGACCCAGGATGCAGAGAAGTCCCTTGGCATTAAGGTAGATCAGCCGCGCATCTACTACGGCCCGGTCATTGCCGGTGCGGCCGACGGAATGGACTACGCGATCACCGGCCAGACCGGCGATAACCCGGTCGAGTATGACACCGATAGCTCCACCTACACCTATGACGGCAAGGGTGGCGTTGACATTGGCAATATCTTTGACCGCACCATGTACGCCGCCAAGTACCGCGAGCTGAACTTCCTGCTTTCGGATCGCGTCGGCAGCGAGTCCAAGCTGCTGTATGACCGCGATCCGCGCGAACGCGTGGAAAAGGTTGCTCCGTGGCTGACCACCGATTCTGCTACCTACCCGGCAGTGGTTGATGGCCGCCTGAAGTGGATTGTGGATGGCTATACCACCTTGGAGTCCCTGCCTTACTCCCAGCGTGCCTCGCTTTCCGACGCCACCCAGGACACCCTCAACCCTGATGGCACCACCCAGCGCTTGGTCAATGACAAGGTCGGTTATATCCGCAACTCGGTCAAGGCCACCGTCGATGCCTATGACGGCACAGTGGACCTCTACGAGTTCGACAAGAATGACCCGGTGCTCAAGGCTTGGCAGGGCGTCTTCCCGGACGTCGTTAAGCCTGAGGCGGAGATCTCCGATGAGCTGCGCGAGCACTTCCGCTACCCGGAGGATATGTTCAAGGTGCAGCGTGACCTGTTGGCCCGCTATCACGTGGATGACCCGAACGTCTTCTTCAATAACGATGCTTTCTGGTCCGTGCCGAATGACCCCACTGCGGAGGAATCCCGCCAGCTTAATCAGCCGCCGTACTACGTAATGGCCGCAGATCCGAAGACCGGCAAGCCGACCTTCCAGCTGACCACGTCCTATCGTGGCCTCAACCGCGAGTTCTTGTCTGCGCACATGGCCGTATCCTCCGATCCGGAAAACTACGGCGATATCACCGTGCGAGTGCTGCCCACCAATACGCAGACCCAGGGCCCGAAGCAGGCCCAGGATGCGATGATGTCCTCCGACCAGGTCGCCCGCGACCGTACCCTGTGGGAGGGCACTAACGACCTGCACAATGGCAACCTGCTAGCCCTGCCAGTAGGTGGCGGCGAAATCCTGTACCTCGAGCCGATCTACTCGCAGCGCAAGGACCAGGCCTCTGCCTTCCCGAAGCTGTTGCGCGTGCTCGTGTCCTATAAGGGCCGCGTAGGCTACGCTCCGACTATTGGTGATGCGCTTGAACAAGTTGGAATCGACGCCAAGGCTGCCCAAAACATTGAGGAAGTCGAGGGCGATTCCGAGGACAAGGATGGCGCCAAGGACGACAAGAATAAGAAGGATGCCAAGGAGGACAAGCCTTCGGCCCCGGCCTCTGCGCCTTCCTCTTCCGACCAGGCCGGCGCCATCGATGACATCAACAAGGCTTTGAAGGGCCTTGAGGATGCACGCGATGGTTCCTTCGAGGAGTACGGACGCGCCCTAGATGAGCTCGATAAGGCTGTGGAGTCTTATCAGAAGACGGACAAGTAGTTCCGGCTTATAATCGCGATGGATTAGGCACCTGCCCAGCGGATTTGGGTAGGTGCCTTTCCCTATGTATAGTTACATGAGTCGCCAGGACAGAGCGAATACACTTTGTGTTAACGCACTGTTAAAGCGCAGATGATGGAAGTCATCTCGACGCGGGGTGGAGCAGCTCGGTAGCTCGCTGGGCTCATAACCCAGAGGTCGTAGGTTCGAATCCTGCCCCCGCTACCAACTTCCAGGCCCTGACCAGATTAAGTTCCGGTCAGGGCCTTTTCTTATGCGCCACCCTAGTGGGTGGGCTTAGGCCTTGGGCCTAAGCCGGTTTCCTGAGCGGGACGATGAGCGGGTCTCCAGTCTCTGGATCCTCGATGACCCGCGCCCGCAGATCAAAAGCGTCCTGCAGTAGCTCTGCGGTGATGATTTCTGCGGGTGCGCCGGAAGCTATGACCTGCCCCTCCTTCATAATCACGAGATAATCGGAGTAGCGCACCGCCAGGTTCAGATCGTGCAGCACCATTACCACCGTTCGGCCAAGCTCTTGGCGCAGGCTATCGACTAGTTCGAGGATGTCCACGGAGGTCGCGAGGTCAAGGTACGTCGTTGGCTCATCTAGGAAAAGGATGTCGGTGTTTTGCGCCAGCACCATAGAGATCCATACGCGCTGGCGCTGGCCGCCGGAAAGTTCATCCAACGTACGGCTGGCAAGATCCGCAGAACCGGTTTGCTTTAGGGCCTCGAAGACCGCGTCTTCGTCCGTGGAGGACCACTGGCGGAACCATGCCTGATGTGGGTGCCGCCCGCGGGCCACCAGATCGGAGACCAATAGCCCTTCTGGGGCCACGGGGGATTGGGGCAGCATGCCCAGTATGCGGGCGACGTCCTTGCGCTTCATGTCCGAGATATTCTGGCCATCCACGCTCACGGTTCCGGTATCAAGGTTGAGCAGGCCAGACATGGCGCGCAGCAAGGTTGATTTACCGCATCCGTTGGGCCCCACGATGGTGGTGATTTTGCCGGCTGGGAAAGTGGCGCTGAGATCCCGGATGATGGTGCGCTGGCCGTAGCCCACGGTGACCGAGGAAGCATCCACGCCACCGGCGGTATTCGGGTGGTCTGCGCTTGGCTGGGGGATGGGGGAGGTCATGCGTCTGTGCTCCTAGTGCGTTGAACGAGTAGGTAGATGAGGAAGACGCCGCCCAGTGCGGAGGTGACAATACCCACCGGAAGCTCCACCGGCAGGACAGCCTGGGTCACGATGTCCGCACCGAGCAGTAGCACTGCGCCGGTAAGAGCCGAGGCCGCAAGCGGTGGGCTGGGTACCCCGCACAGCCGTAGTGCTACTTGGGGTGCTACAAAGGCGATGAAACCGATGGGGCCGGCAGCAGAAACTGCTACTGCAGCTAGAGCTACGGCCAATGCCAACATCGCCACCTGCACGGCGTTGACGCGCTGGCCCAGCGCTCGGGCGAGGTCGGGCCCCAGAGTGGTGGCCAGTGCTTGGTAGGCGATCCAGGCCAGCAACGGGGCGCAGACAAGCACAAGGACAACCATGGGAATGGTGGTGCTCCACTCCGACTTGGCCAGGGATCCTGTGAGCCAGAACTGTGCTTGGCTTGCATCCCGCAGTTCCGCGCGGACCATGAGGAAATTGATGTAGGAACTCAGCAGCGCGGTGATGATAATGCCTACGAGCACGAGGCGGTAGGAATCAGCTTGGCGTCGCCAAGCCAATGCCCAGATCACCATGGCGCTAAGAATCGCACCCAGCAATGCGGCTAGGGGAATTCCGATTCCGGCAAGCCAGCCGGCGAATCCACTGCCGCCGGCGCCAAGGACGATGACCGTTACGGCCATGGCCGAGGCACCCGTAGTGATGCCGAGGATATCGGGGCTGGCCAGCGCGTTGCGGGTGACCGTTTGGGTGAGCGCACCGGAAAGCCCCAGCGCGCAGCCGACCGCGATGGCCGTGGCCACTCGGGGCATGCGCCACTCCAAGACCACGAGTTTTTCCACGCGGGATCCTTGCCCTTGGAAAATCACCTCTAGTACTCGGGGAACGGAAATAGGGTAGTCACCCAGCCCGATGGAAAGCGCGCCTAAAAAGACGGTGAGCGCCGCGGCGATGATGCATACCAGCACCACCCGTGGGCGCCAGAGGAACGAGATGGGCCCAGCCCGGAATGGTACCCCGCCCGGCATCTGCCACGAAGCGCTTTGTTTATCTTGTACGGCCTGCGCAGCCTTGTTTCGTCGCATCACAGCGTCATCACCTTCTTTCGGTAGATCAAGGCGATGAAGAACGGCGCGCCAACGAAGGCCAATACGATGCCCACTTGGAGCTCGCCGGGGCGCGCGATGAGGCGGCCCACTACGTCAGCACATAGCAACAGCGCCGCGCCGGCTAGCGCAGAGTACGGCAAAATCCACTTATAATCTGGGCCGGTAAGAGCCCGGACGATATGGGGCACTACCAGGCCAATGAAGCCTAGCGGGCCCGCTGCAGCCGTGGCCGCGCCAGCCAGCAAGGCGATGATGCCCATGCCGGCCAGCCTTGCGGCCGCGGTATTGATGCCGAGCCCTGCGGCCACGTCGTCGCCTAAGTTCAAAATATTCAACTGCGGGCCGGTAGCGAACGCCAGGATCAGTCCCACCACTATGAACGGCAGGATTCCTAGCGCGATGTTCATATCCCGGCCGGCGAGGGAGCCGACGGTCCAAAAGCGCATCCGGTCCAGGTTATTCTCATTGGTGAGTACGAAGGCGCTGGTGATGGCGCTTAAGACCGCCGACAATGCGGCGCCGCCCAGCACTAAGGTCAAGGGATCGACGGCTGCCTTGCCTGCGGAGGCGAGGCCGAAGACCAGTGCCGTGGCAGCGATAGCGCCGAGGAAGGCTATCACCGCGGTGGCCCACGGGGCGGTGATGCCAAATAGCGCGAAGCTGACTACAACGCTTAGCGCCGCGCCGGAACTGACACCCAGGATTCCCGGATCCGCCAGGGGATTGCGGGTGTGGCCTTGGATTAGAGCACCGGCGACTCCCAGTGCCGCCCCCACGATTATGGCCAGGATGGTGCGCGGCAGCCGCAGCTCAGCTACCACGCGTTGGTTGGTGGAAACTTCGTCCTGGGCACCGCGTGCGGCCGGCAGTTCCCGCAGCGCGGCCCACACGTCCTCCGCAGGAATGGAGCGGGCGCCATACAGCAAACTGCAGATAGTGCCAACGAGGACCAGCAAGAGCAGAGCTCCTAGGCCCAGGAGGCGGGTAGTGCGCACACTCATGGCGTGGCCTCCAATCGCTGCTGCCGCTTGCCGATGCCCCCACTCCCAGCCAATAGTGCCCAGCGAGCACCGGCGCTGCGGCGGGTTGCCTTGGAGAGCTTCGGCTCACAGGTAGCGATGAGAATCCCTGAGCCGCGGGGTGGAGACAGGTACCTAGCTACTCCCGCTGGGCGGGGAGAGGAGCTGCGCCCGAGGCGTGGCTCAGGCAGTTGCTGGGTGTGATTGTCAATCATGGACAAGCATATTACCGTTTTCATGTAAGGTAAGCCTTCATTTAATTAAAAGACTGTAAAAGTGAAGGGCTGCAAGTCATCGCAACTGGCCCTAGGCGCCCACTATTTAGGTGAAACTCTATGCGGCACCTTTTGTAGTGCCTGTCTCAAAGTTGAGTGTGCTGCATGTGCATCGCATAGGCGGTGCCTGGAAATCTTTTGGTGACCAGCGTAACATTGATTATTTAGGCAAGCCTAAGTTATCCTTTTAACGTGCGAGAATATGTCATTGTCTCCAACGATTGGGGAACTTGGTTGCCCCCCCCATTTGGGTATAACCAACCAAATATTCTGACCTTTCCCCATTCGTGAACGGGCTAGGCCTTGCGCTGAGATCCGTCACCAGTAATAACGGAGAAAAATGACATTCAAGAAAATTCTTGTCGGTACTGCTACTGTGTTGGCTCTGGGCACCGCGGTGACGGCGTGTTCGACTGATGACCAATCCGAAAACTCTGCAGACTCCCAGGCGGTCAACGCCGAGCAAGGTGCATTCCCCACCACCATCGAGCATCGCTATGGTTCCACCGAAATCAAGGAAGTCCCGCAGCGCGTGGTCTCCCTAGGGTATACGGATCAGGACGCGCTGCTGGCGCTCGGAATCACGCCGGTTTCCGTGAAGTATTGGGATAGCATGACCCCAGACGGGCAGGCTGCGGGCAACTGGTCTAACGACAAGATCGAGGGCGATACTCCTCGAATCGACAAAGACACAGAGGTCAATGCGGAAGCTATCGCTAAGGACAAGCCAGATCTCATCGTTGCCGTGTACTCGGATATTGATGAAAATACATACAAGAAGCTGTCCGATATCGCCCCTGTCGTTGTGCAAAAGGGTGAATATAAAGAACTGCAGCAGCCATGGGACGTGACTACGGAAGAGATTGGACAAGCCGTAGGCAAGCCTAAAGAGGCAAAACATCAGGTGGAGCAGGTTAAAGCGAAGTTTGCAGACCTAAAGGACCGTCACCCAGAGTGGGCCGAGAAGGAACTCGGTGTGGCCACCGTCTCTGCCGACAGCCTGGCCGTCTTTGCTGAAGAAGATCCGCGCAGCCGCTTCTTTACCGAGCTGGGGTTCAAGATCAACCCCGCCTACGCGGCAATCACCAAGGATAAATTCTACGGCGAGGTCTCCAAGGAGAACGCTGATCAGGTTGATTCTGACGTACTGGTGTGGGATCAGTTGTCCTACGCTCCGACGCAGGACAAGGCTTCTGTTACCGAGGATCCAATCGTGAGCAAGCTACCCGCTGTGAAGGATGGGCACAGTGTCTACTTGGAAGGCGACCTAGAAAAAGCCTTTGGATGGCAAACAGTGCTGAGTCTGGACTACCTGCTGGATAAGATCGAGCAGCCGTTGGCGGACGCCACGAAGTAAAAGGACTCAATCGCTGAACCGTCCCCCGCGTGAATGTGTGAACTGCCCCCCGAAAGTTGGACTGGTTTAATTCTAGGCGGTTAGGGCTTCAAGGGTCTGATTTCGATATTGCAT